>JAYVZU010000658.1:0-2774 GCA_043783075.1 Rhodanobacteraceae bacterium | reverse complement strand
AATTGCTCGAAGCCGGCGTACACTTCGGCCACCAGACCAAGCGTTGGAACCCCAAGATGAAGGAATACATCTTCGGCGAGCGCAACGGCATTTACATCATTGACCTCCAGAAGACCCTCAAGATGTTTAAAGAGGCGTCCAAGTTCGTCACCGATCTCACCTCCACCGGCAAGCTCATCCTTTTCGTCGGCACCAAGCGCCAGGCTCAGGACGCGATCGCTGAAGAAGCGACCCGCGCCGGCATGCCCTACATCAACAGCCGCTGGCTCGGCGGTCTGCTCACCAACTGGGTCACCGTCCAGAAGTCCGTCAAGCGCCTCACCGAGCTCGACGACATGTCCACCGACGGCCGTTACGAGCTGCTCACCAAGAAGGAAGTCATCAAGCTTGAGCGCGAGCGCAAACACCTGACCACCAACCTGGCCGGCATCAAGAACATGAAGCGCCTCCCTGACGCGCTCTTCATCGTCGACTCCAACAACGAGGCAATCGCCGTCGCCGAAGCCCGCAAGCTCGGCATCCCGGTAGTCGCTGTCGTCGATACCAACTGCGATCCGACTGTCGTAGACTACGTCATCCCCGGCAACGACGACGCTCTCCGCGCCATACGCCTCTTCACCATGAAGATGGCTGATTCCGCTGCTGAAGGCGTCCAGATGGTCTCCGAGCGCGCATTCGCGACCGAAGCCTCCGATGTCCGCGAGATGCCAGTCTCCTCGCACATGCTCGGCGAAGATGACGAAGACGGCGTGTCCGAAGTCGCGGAAGCCCCGGTTGAAGCAGCAGCGGAAGAGGTTGCGGTTGACGATGAAAACATCGACCTTGCAGCAGTCCTCGGCGGCGGCATCAAGAAGGCCCCAGTCGCGGCAACCGAGCCGGAAGTTGAAGCAGAGCCGGCCCACGCCGAAGTCTCCGCGTAACCGTTTCTCCGATCGGCACGGATTCTCGAGCAGCAGTCTTGGCTGACAGCTGTTAGCTCAAAACTTATAGCTCGAGGACCGTGCCTTTCGTCGGCCTACCTTCGCCGAACCGTAACGCAACCAAGATAAAATTGCGACGCAGACCCCATCCGTGCCGCCCGAAAAGAGAAGGGAATTCAATGTCCACCGAGACCGTAAAGATCGACGCAAAGCTCGTCAAGGAACTCCGCGAAAAATCCGGCGCCCCCATGGGCGACTGCCTCAAGGCCCTCCAGGAAGCCAAAGGCGAGATGGAAGCTGCATTCGTCGTCCTCCGCAAGCGCGGCATGGCGTCGGCTGCAAAGAAGGCCTCCCGCACCACCAATGAGGGTGCAGTTGGGACCTACATCCACGCCGGCGGCAAAATCGGCGTCCTCATCGAGCTCAACTGCGAGTCCGACTTCGTAGCCCGCACCGACGACTTCCAGGAGCTGCTCCGCGACATCGCCATGCACATCGCCGCCACCGACCCCCGTTTCGTCGGCCGCGAAGAAGTTCCCCAAGCTGAGCTCGACCGCGAGAAGGAAGTCTTCCTCGCCCAGCCCGCAATGAAGGGCAAGCCCGAGGCAGTCATCGGCAAGATCCTCGAAGGCAAGATCGCCAAGTTCTACGAGGAGTTCTGCCTGCTCGACCAGCCATTCATCAAGGAAGCCAGCCAGACGATCCAGCAGCTCATCGCTTCCAAGGTCGCTAAGCTAGGCGAAAACATCTCCGTCCGCCGCTTCGCCCGCTTCAAGGTAGGCGCAGCCGACTCGACCCTAGCCCAAACCAAGCCCGCAGCAGAGGAGCCTACCGCGTAGGCCGCACTCCACCTCCGCAGCACATTGAGCCTGGGCGACAGCCCAGGCTCTTCTTTTTTGCATTTCTTGTCATCCTTCGCCAAAGGCAGAGGACCTGCTTCTCACTTTTCGCACCTCTACTCTGTGCCCCATTCATCGCGTCTTTGTCTCTCGCGATGAGTGGGACCAAGGGCAACAAATTCCACGAAAGGGAACCACCCATGAACTACATCGAGGAAATCCCCGTCTGGAGAAGGGAGGTCCCACCTTCTCTGATTAGCCGCAAGCCCAAGACGGAAGGGCACGCCTTCAGGCGTGCCACCCAAGCCTACCCTGAAATCTTATAGAGCCCGGACACAAGTCCGGGCTCCGTTTTTTGCCCACGATTACGTTTCGATGAAGAAGTCTGGATCGATCGTCTTTAGGACATAAGGCTTTTGATTAAGAACACCTATCCCGAAGTCCACACACAATCGGGCGAGCTCTAATCCATCGATCAGAACTATCTTTTTCTCAATTCGAGAGACATACTCCTTGGCTTCAGCCGAAAAACTACTAGTTGTGATAAAAACACCTTTTCGTCCGCGCTGACCTTCGAGACTTCCTGCGAAATTCTGCACGTCTGGGCGTCCGACTACTGTATTTGTCCAACGTTTAGCTTGGATGTGAATTACATCAAGCCCTAAGCGGTCTTCTTTGATGACTCCGTCGATTCCGTCGTCTCCCACCCTTTTTGTGGTGCGTCCGGCGTCCTCGATCGAACCGCCATATCCCATCGCGACCAATAGGCTGACAACAACTTTTTCGAAAAAGGTCGGCGAGGTAGTCTTCATAGCATCGAGAAGTTCGACTTCCAGGCGCTCCCGAATAGCTTTGAAGATGCCTTCAAGTTCCTCCTCGGGCGTTTGCTGTGCGGCGGGCGTCTCAACTTCCGGGAGCTTGCCTTCCGCCTTTGAACGACCCTTGAATTCCAGATATTCTGGGTAGCGCTCTAGGTCTTTCAGGCCTAGACTTTTAGGCCTTTCGGCCAAAAGTT
>JAYVZU010000657.1:0-2781 GCA_043783075.1 Rhodanobacteraceae bacterium | reverse complement strand
CCATCTCCGTGATGGTCTCGTGCGAGTAGGTGCGCAGGACGAGAATGCTCATCCAGCGTTCAAGATTGCGCGCCATGTCGGGCAGCGATTCGCGCTCGCCAAGCGGCGATTGGGTCTGGTCGACAAAGATCGCGTTGCCGCCGAGTGTGTTGATCGCAGCCTCAAACGTGAGGCGCGTGCGCAGCGATGCCTTTTCGAAGAACATCACCATCTGCTTCGCGTCCAGCGAGTGGCGGAAGTCTTCCGGGTGGGCCTTCACGGCGTGCGCAAGCTCCATGATGGCTGCCATCTGGCCGACGCTGAGGTCAGCGACCGAGCACAGATCGCGGCCCTGCAACCGCTTGGTCTCTTCAGCAAATGCGGTGTCGGACTGGATGCCGAGGGTGACACCGGACGAGGTGGTGCCTTCGCCGTCTTTCGGGTTCAGTGTGACTGACTTGCTAGGCATTTGCATGTTCTCCTGCGGCAGCCTGACCGGCATACGCGGCGTTTGAAGTGAGGATGGCATCGAGCGCCGCAACGGTCGTATCGACGTGCTGACGTTCGAGAATGTAGGGCGGCAGGAAACGCAGAACAGTCTCGCTGGTGCGATTCAGAATGATGCGCTGGGCAAGCATCTCAGATGCCACAGTCTTGGCGAGGTCCGCGGAGTCGAGCTCCATGCCAACCATCAGGCCCGCGCCGCGAACTTCCGTGATGCAGCTATGCTTGTTCGCGAGGTCGCGAAGCTGGTCCATAAAGTATGTGCCGACTTCGGTTACGTGCTCCAGCATGTTGGTCCGCTTCATCTCGTCGATGACTGCAATCGCAACCGCGCAGACCAGAGGTCCGCCGCCGAATGTCGTTCCGTGCATGCCGGGCGTGATAGCCCCAGCAGCGCGTTCCGTGCAGAGCATCGCGCCGATGGGCAGGCCGCCGGCCAGCGGTTTTGCAATCGTAACCACATCGGGCACAATTCCGAAGTGCTGATAGCCGAACCACTTTCCCGTGCGTCCGAAGCCGCACTGAATCTCGTCTGCAAGCAGCAGGGCGCCGGTGGAATCGCAGAGTTCACGAGCTGCGGCGAAGAACTCCTGCGTGACGGGATGGATGCCGCCCTCGCCCTGGATCGACTCGATGCAGATGCCGCAGACTTCGTCGGTGAAGTGCGCGCGCAGGTCTTCGACGTCGTTGAACCGGACAAACTCGACGCCCGGCATAACGGGGTTGAATGGCGTGCGGTACTTCTCCTTGTGCGTGGTCGCAACCGAGCCCATGGTACGGCCGTGGAAGCTGTGCTCCAACGCGAGGAACTTGGTGCCGAGTTTGCCGCCGTTGTCGCGGACCTGCTCGGAGTGAGCGCGGGCCAGCTTCAGCGCGGCTTCCCAGGCTTCGGTGCCGCTGTTGCAAAAGAAGACGCGATCCATGCCGCTGATCTCGGTGAGACGCATTGCGAGTTCCGCGGTGTGCTCGTGGTAGAAGAGGTTCGAGATGTGCAACAGCTTCTTCGACTGCTCTGCGATGGTCTGTTCGATGACTGGATGCGCATAGCCGAGCGCCGAAACGCCGATGCCGCTGAGGAGGTCTAGATAGTCGTTGCCGGCCTGATCGCGCAGGTGCACGCCTTGTCCGCTGACGAACAGGATTGGGTTCCGCTCATATGTTTGGAGAAGCAATTTCTTCTCCGCTGCCTGAAGATCCTGGAGCTTCATTAGACTGTTACCTCCGTTCCCTCATTGACCCGCGTGGTGCAGAGATCGGGCAGGGAAGCCGCGGCCTCAGCGGGAAGAATCCGAACTCGTTTGACTCCGTGCGTCAAAGCTTCCTTGCACGCATTCAACTTTGGCAGCATGCCGCCCGACACTACCTTGGTCTTCTCCATCTCCGGAACCTGCGCGAGCGAGAGCCATCGCATAACTGTGCCGTCCGGACCTTTGACGCCCGGGACGTCGGTGAGGAACACAAGTGCATCGGCTTTGGTGGCGATGGCGCAGGCCGAAGCCATTTCGTCTGCATTGATGTTGTAATACTCGCCGTCGAAGCCGAGAGCGATGGAAGAGATGACCGGCACCGCTCCCATCTTCCAGATGGCTTCGAGCCAGCGCGGGTCGGTCGCAGCGATCTCGCCGACGAAGCCGAGGTCCGGCGTAGTCTTCTTCTTTCTGGCGCGGAAGACGTGGCCGTCGCCACCGGAGAGCCCCATCGCGGGTTGGCCGGTCTGGCCTAATGTCGCTACGAGTGACTTATTGACGCGGCCCGCGAGCACCATCAACGCGGCGTCGCGTGTCTCCGCGTCGGTGACTCGGAGGCCGGAGATGAACTCGCTCTTCTTTCCCATCTGGGCAAGCGTCCTGGTCAATTGCACACCGCCGCCGTGGACGACTGCAACCTGGTTGCCGTCGCGCGCAAGGTCGTGGATCCCCTTGCAGCAGGCTTCCAGGGTCTTTGGATCTTCGAGGGCGACGCCTCCCAACTTGACGACAAACTTCACTGCAGGCCCTCCTCTTCGTTCCAACCGCACATCAGGTTCATGTTTTGCACCGCTTGTCCCGATGCGCCCTTCAGCAGGTTGTCGAGACAACTGACGATCACTAGCCGCTTCCCGTCCGGGGCAAGGTTGAAGCCGATGTCGCAGTAGCTGGTCCGGACGATGTGCTGGATCTGTGGCAGGTTCGGCGTTTGATGGATTCGCACCATTGGACTTGCTTTGAAGAAGTCGCGGAAACAGCTTTCGATCTTCTCGGGGGCCGTGAGTTCGCCGAGCCGGACGTAGATGGTGGACAGAATCCCGCGGGGAATCGG
>JAYVZU010000656.1:0-2785 GCA_043783075.1 Rhodanobacteraceae bacterium | reverse complement strand
TGACGCTGGGTGCGGTTTCGATTTTTTTGACCGCACAGGTTTGCATGGATCAGGTTTCGCGGGTGGGACCGGACCAGTTGGTCGCGGCGATCTTCTTTCTGGTGTGTATGTTGTTCCTGCGGATGAGGCGAATGCCGTCTGCACAATTGGGAGTGGTGCTGGGATTGGCACTGGGCGCTGGTTTTCTGGCAAAGGCAGTCTTCCTGCCGCTGGGCTGTGTCGCCTTGGCGATTGGCGGCGTTGCGCTGCTGGTACGTCGCCATAAATTGTCGGAGTTGGTGCCGGCGCTGGCGGTGTTTGGGGTGATTGTGGTGGGGTATGGGGCAGCGCTCTCGCATGAGTTTGGCTCGCCAACGCTTGGGGAGGCGGGGTCTCTGAACTATGCGTGGCATGTCGACCGGCTGGCGAAGTGGGTCCATTGGGAGGGCGGAGTTGAGCCGGCAGACAAGGCGTGGCCTAAGCCATGGATTGCGCGATTGACACATTGGGAGAGTGATCCGCCGGACTTTGGGCAGCCTATTCATCCGAGCCAGATACTGGGCACGGCTCCGACGGTTTATGCATTTCGCGGGCCGGTGCAGGCGACTTATGTGCCGTATTTCGATGCGCCGTACTGGTATCAGGGGTACAAGCATCCGGTGCGGTGGCGGTACCAGGTGGTGGCGCTGGGCAAGAATTTGGCGGATCTGATTGTCGTGCTGGTGAAGCAACCGCTGATTCTGGCGTTGGTGCTGGCTTATGTGGTGATGTTCTGGCGGCGGGAGGATCGTGCGGTACTTTGGGCAGGGGTGCCAGATTGGCTGTCGGAGATTTGGCCGGCGTACCTGCTGGCTCTGGCTGGTGTGGTGATTTATCTTCCGGTGCATCTGGAAGGGCGGTATCTGGCGGCGTTTCTGGCGGTGATTCTGTTGATGAAGCTGGATGGCTTTTCGCGGGTTTTGGCCGCTTCGGCTCGATTGCGGATGGCGGTTGTTGCGCTGATCGTGGTGGGATTTTCAGTTGGATTGGTGAAGGATCAGCATGAGGTATGGTCGCGTGCGGTGCATCGCTGGAAGTACCAGGACAATGTGGAGTGGCGGGAAGGGTTGGCTTTACGGGCGGAGAGATTCGCACCGGGAAGTGAGATTGGCGTGATCTCGTGGACGCCGAATGTACAGTGCGACTGGGCGTATCTGGCCGATTTGCGGATTACGAGTGAGATTGCGGCTGCGAAGGATGAGCGTCAGTTCTGGGAGCTTGATCCGCTGGATCAGAATGCTGTCATGCTGCGGTTTCGGCAGGCAGGGGCGGTGGCGGTGGTGACGCGGGATCGGCCAAAAGAGGGAGTTCCGGGTTGGGATCAAGTGGGATCGCTGCCAATGTGGGTTTATCGGTTTTAATATCGATTTCCAATTGCCATGCGGTCGGTGGTCTGGATTGAAAAGCAGATTCCTCCGCTTCGCTGCGGAATGACAAAAAGTTGATTGTAGACCGATATGAAATTCGCTCTGGCGCAGTGAAAACCCCATCTCAATCGCGAAAGTGCTGCGATTGAGATGGGACACCCGGTTAGATCGGGCTATTTAACTAGTTCGCCGGTTGGGGTACGGATTTCGATGGGCCCGAGGTTGGTGTCCTTGAGGCCGGCTTCGATCTTGGTGCGATCTCCGACGGCGAGGATGATGAGGTTGTCGGGATGGACGTCGTCTTTTGCCACCCGGGTTACATCGGACGCTGATACGGCCCGGTAGTTGTCGGGCAGGGTGGTGTAGTAGTCCAGCGCGCGGTTGTAGGTGAAGATGGAGGAGATGGCGTTGGCGGTGGCTGAGGTTGTTTCGAAGAGGGCGGGGATGGACTGGATACGGTTGTCCTTCGCTTCCTTCAGTTCGGCATCGGTGGGTGGGTTGGTGGGGAAGCGCTGGATCTCGTAGAAGAGTTCCTTGGCTGCGGGGCCGGTGATGTCGGTACGGACCATTCCGCCGGCGAGGAAGAGGCCGCCCTCCCGGTAGAAGGCGTACTGCGACTGCGCGCCGTAGGTGTAGCCGTGGACTTCGCGGAGGTTCATGTTGATGCGGCTGGCGAAGGCTCCACCGAGGGTGAAGTTCATCACCTGCAGGGCTTGCAGGTCGGGCGTGGTGACGGGCAGGCCCATGCCGAAGGCGAAGAGCGCGGTCTGGGGCGCGCCGGGCTTATCGATGATTACGATCTTTCGGGTGGGTGGGGCTGGTGGGGCGGGAATTTTGACGCCGGAGCTAGCGGTGCTGATCCAGCCGCCGAAGTACTTCTCGGCGAGACGGTGGGCTTCGGCTTCGCTGATGTCTCCGGTGAGAGCGAGTGCGGAGTCGGCGGGGCCGAAGTGGGCTTTGTAGAAGGAGGTGATGTCGTCGCGAGTGAGCTTGGTGACGGTGTCGACGGTTCCGATGGCTGCGGCTCCGTAGGGCTGGTCGCCGTAGAGGAGCATTGGACCGACGCGGATGGCGATGGCCTGCGGGGAATCCGCCTGCTGGCCGATGGAGACGATTCGCTGCTTGCGCAGGCGCTCAAAGTCCTCGTCCTTGAAGGCGGGGTGGAGGATGACGTCGGAAAACAGGTCGAAGCCTGCGTCAACATTGTTGGTGGTGACGGTGAAGCTGGCCGTTGCGGAGTCAGTGGCTGCGCCGATCTGGATTCGGGTTCCGATGGATTCCTGGTCCTCGGCGAGCTTGGTAAGGTCGCGTGTGGTCGTGGCCTCGGCCATAGTGGTGGCGGTGAGGGAAGCGAGTCCGGCCTTGTCGGTGGTGGTGTTCTCGCCACCGGCGCGCGTTGT
>JAYVZU010000655.1:0-2786 GCA_043783075.1 Rhodanobacteraceae bacterium | reverse complement strand
AGCAACCTCAAGATCCGCCCAAATCAGCTCAACAGTTACACCTCCAGCGAGGAATCGAAGTGGTCAACAAATCAACCGCCTACGCAGAGGCTCCTTAGTGAATGGCGATTGCGGGTGCGCAGATCTTGTTTGTACCCGGGGGGGCTCCCCTCAGCTTGAAGTCCAAATGTCCAGCTGAATAGAGACTTGGATCTGGACTTCAAAAGCTGGAGTGATTATGGGTGAGAGCCGGGACAGTAGGCGGGAATTTGTATCGCGTCCCCCATTTGCCCTGTTTGACCGTAGGCAGTAGATGTCATGTCCCGCCTTCGCCCCTGGGAAATGCAATCCGGATATTGCTCGGTGACTCTCGCAAAGACGGCAGTCAAAGAGGTGGGCGTTCGTTGCGAGTCGGTCAGGTATAGATTCACCGCGGAATCAATTCCTGTAGCAACCCTCGAAAACTCCGCAAAAGGAATAGCTTTGGAGAAGAGGTATCCTTGGGCCGCATCACACTTGTATCCGATCAAAAAGTCCCGTTGTTCCGGAGTTTCAATGCCCTCTCCTACAACCTCCATCCCTAGATCGTGGGCAAGAGAGATCATTGCTCGAACAATCGCAGCAGCGTCTGAATCGGTCGAGGCGCGAGAAATAAAGCTGCGGTCGACCTTCAGTCGATCAAACTGATACTGCATGATGTATGAGAAGCTCGAATATCCAACGCCAAAATCATCAATTGCCACCCTTACACCCATTCCCCGAAGTGCATTCAGGATTGAGATCACCGGAGAGTGGGCTGTCATCATAACCTGCTCGGTGATCTCGATCTCGAGGTGGTTACCGGGCAGGCCGGAATCCTGTAGCGCACCGCGAATTACCGCTAGAAGGTTCGGTTGGCAGAGTTGAGATGGAGATAAGTTGACCGCAAGCGTAAGTGGTTTGCACAATTCGGCCTCAAGTAGCACAGCCTCCTTGCAGGCTTTGCGGAGACTCCATTCACCTATTCCTGCCAATAGGCCTGCGTTCTCTGCCGCAGGAATAAAAGTGGACGGCGGCACAAAGCCACGAGTTGGGTGCTTCCAACGTAGTAGCATCTCCATGCCAGTTACATTTCCCGTAGTAAGTTGGACCTGTGGTTGATAATGAAGCTCTAATTCCTCATTCTCAATTGCCAGTCTTAGCTCTTCCTCCAACGTGAGCCTTAGATTCGCTTCCAAATGCATATCTGGTAAAAATGCTCAGCAACTACATGTGCCTATGTCCTTTGCTTCATGCATCGCAAGTTCCGCCCGTGAAAGAAGATCAGCGGCGCTGCCTGCCACATCTGGATAGAGACAGTAGCCAATACTCGCCGTGACTCTAACATCGTGCCCACCTACTAGTTTCGGAACTGAAATCACCTGCTGTATCAGATTGGCGCAACGCTCTGCATCCTCAAAACTGCCACAATCTAACATAAAGATCGCAAACTCGTCGCCACCAACACGAGCAACCATGTCAGTATTTCTCATAGCAGCTTCTAACCGAGTCCCCAGATGAAACAAAACCATGTCTGCGTTCGCGTGCCCCAGAGAGTCATTGATGCGTTTGAAGTGATCCAGCCCAATCACAAAAACCGCCATCTTTTGATTAAATTGATCGCAGTGCTTCATCCCTTGTGCCAGGCGCTCGTTAAGCCGTAACCGATTCGGCAATCCCGTAAGTGGGTCGCTCAAGTGCATTCTCTTCACTACGTCCATCAGAGTCTTATGCGGATTAATATCGACAGAAGTATGGATGTAGCCAGTCACGGTGCCATCGCTGGCAATGGATGGTATGGCGGTTATGTTTACGAAAGACTGCGAACCATCCTTCCGGATAAGCGTCCATTCCTGTTCATCAGTTGAAAGGTACGCTAATTCCGCAATCGAAGTTTCAGATTCCCGCAGTATTGGACAGTCGTCATCTTGGGATACTTCGACGATCTCAACAATCTTTGCTTGGGTATCATGAACGAACATCAACGAGACAGAATCCACCATCCTGTCAATATCATGCAGAGTAAGGCGCCTCGCTGCAAGATTCATCGCAACGATTCTGCCGGTACAATCCGTCACGATCATACACACGGGCGCACTTTCCATCAGCGACCGTGCAAAGTCATTGAGGTGGGGACCAGACTCTGCCCGAACCAGGGCTTGGTTCGGAATAACAGTTTCTCTGCGATCACGCCCCTGTCCATATTTTGCCATCTTAATTGCTGGCGCTATGTCAGTTGGAGGTACCCAAGCCATATCTTGACCACCTATAAGGTTGCTCGCCAATAGGGATGGTGCGGAAAGCATCTGGGTAGATCGCGAGATTGCCTGAAACCAATTTGTAATTGTTGACAATGGAGCAGTTGCCACGGCGAGGATGTTCTTCCGCTGAATAGATCGAAATACGTGTGTCAAGGGTCAGCTCCTGTTCTGCTCGATAGGACTACTGAAGTATCACAACTCTTGCAATCGAATACCTCATAATCTGAAATTACTCCGGCGAGGTAAGCCCCTCTCCGTGACGTCTTCCATGTCAGGCTATGCAAAATCTTTTTGCTCGGGTCCTAAACTTCGCTCTCTTCAACTGAGGATGCACTAAGCAACTCTAAGTTTCATCACCCGGCACTATTTTGGTCATACGACTTGTGTGGCACTGAATACCCCGAGGCGCTTGTGCCTTTATCGGTGTAGTCGGCGAACATGATACCTGTTCCGTCGTCGCGGCGCGACTGAGTCCACGGTCCCGCAGCCCCATTCCGCTGATTCTAATTCGTCATCAACTGAATACAC
>JAYVZU010000654.1:0-8372 GCA_043783075.1 Rhodanobacteraceae bacterium | reverse complement strand
AAGCTGTCGAACAGCAGACGACGCAGCTTGCTACGCTGGCCGGGCCGGACGCCGATCCAAAGCTGCTGCTGGCCATTCCGGGGATCGGCAAGGGGATGGCGGCGAATATCCGCGACCTGGTCGCGACGGGCAGCATGGAGTTGCGCGACGAGCTGCTGGCAAAGTATCCGGCGGCAATTTTGGAGCTGCTAAACCTGCCCGGGATGGGCCCGAAGACTGTCGCGCTGGTTTGGTCGGCGCTACAGGTTGGGAATATCGACCAGCTTGAGGCAGCGGCGAAGGCCGGACAGATGAACGAACTGCCGCGGATGGGCGAGAAATTTACAACCAAGCTGCTGAAGGGGATCGAGGACTACCGGAAGAACTCGTCACGTTTCCGGATCGACGTGGCAAAGGGCTTTGCCGACCAGATCGTGGCGCTGATACTGAAGTTTCCGGGGATTGAGACGGTGACTCCGGCGGGATCGTTGCGGCGCGGACGCGAGACGGTGGGCGACCTCGACTTGCTGGCGACGGGGCCGGCCTGCGAGGCCGATGTCGTTTCCGCTGCGGTGGAGTATGTGGCGACACTGCCGCTGATCCACAACCTGATGGCGCGCGGCCAGAACAAAGTTACATTTACGCTCGAGAACAATCTGCAGGTGGACGTGCGGCTGCTGCCCAAGGCGAGTTACGGTGCGGCGATGCAGTACTTCACCGGGTCGAAGCACCACAATGTGGCGTTGCGGCAGCGAGCGATCAAACGCGGTTTGACCCTGAGCGAGTACGCTTTGCTGCGGCTTGAGGACAACAAGATAGTGGCGGCAGCGACGGAAGAAGAGATCTACAACGCGCTGGATCTGGCGTATATTCCGCCGGAACTGCGGGAGAATAATGGCGAGATTGAAGCTGCCGCAGCAACGTTTTCCGGCGCGGCAACAGGTGGTCTGCCAAAGCTGATTACGCTTGCGGATATTCACGGCGACGTCCACATGCACACCACGGAAACCGATGGAACGAACACGATCCGCGAAATGGCTGCGGCGGCGATTGCGCGCGGGCGACGGTATATCGCCATTACGGACCATTCAAAACATCTTGCCATGACGAACGGTATGGATGATGCCAGGGCGCTGGCCCATGCAAAGCGAGTGCGGGAAGTCAACCGGGAGATGGAGGGGCGGATTCACATCTTTACGGGCGTCGAGGTGGACATTCTGGCCGAGGGCGAGTTGGATATGGAAGACTCGACGCTTGCCGAGCTGGATATCGTGGTGGCGAGCGTTCACTCTCGCTTCGATCAGCCAACCGATGTGATGACGGCGCGGCTGCTGCGTGCGATTGAGAATCCTAATGTGCGAATTCTGGGGCACCCGACGGGTCGTCTGCTGCTAAAGCGGGAGTCGTATACGGCGGATTGGGATAGGGTCTTTCGGCGCGCGGCGGAGCTGGGAGTTGCGGTGGAGCACAACGCCGCACCGATGCGGGCGGATCTGTCGGACACGAATCTGCGCATTGCGAAGTCACTGGGCTGCAGGATTTCGATCAACACCGACGCCCATGCGACCGACCAAATGGACTACATGCCGTTCGGCGTGACGCAACTGCGGAGGGCTTGGTTGACTGCGGCGGATGTGGTGAATACAGCGGCGAGTGCTGAGGAGTTTTTGGGGCTGTTGCGGAAACGGCCTTAGTGTATCGGTTCGCTGGAAGGCTAATGACGAGCAATTGTGCGGTAGATGTCGATCGGAATGAGACATGCCGCACCTACGACGCCGAGACCGAAGACCAGCGTCCAAAGCCACCCTACTATGGTGATGAATGGAATTGCCCATTTGCGAGGAAGCATCATCCAACGGCCAAAACGACGATAAGCACCGACCGAATCATGCGCCATCGCCCAACCGATCTTCGCCATGACAAAGAAGATCAGAAGACCAGCCATGTGAAACGCAGCAGCTACCATCAGCCTAGGCGCTCTTCTGCAGGGTTTCCGCCAAAACTTCGGAGATTACCTCATCTGCGATTCCATGACGCTTGAGGCTATCAAGTAGCACCTTTACTTCGGGCTGGTTCAATCTGGATTCGTCCTTCCTCATGCCTTCACTGATGTAAACGCGGATGAGTGACTCACAACTGCTGAAGCCAAGCGCAGGTGCCATCTCCGTCAAATCTTCGACGACGTCTTGAGGCAACTTGATGGTCACCGTGGTGCGAGGACGATCCTTCTGCATGCGCCGCTTCAGCTTTTCGCTAAGAATTTTCATAGATTTTCAATTCCGCTCGCGTCGCCTGTCGAGCTGAGATGATGCGTACCGTGTCGCCTTCCACAATGATATTGACAACAAGCAGAAGATGCCTTTGGAAGTCCAACCCGATGGCCGCTTGTCGACTTTCTGTATCGGCGCTTGCATTCATCAGTTCGTGAAGGGGATCGAAAAATACTTCAATTGCCTGATCGAAGCTTATACCGTGCTTCGCAACATTTGCGGCCGCTTTGTCGCTGTCCCAGACAAAACGATAATCCTCCCGGGTAACAAAGACATCTATGAGCCCTATCGTACAACTTCCGGCCCACATCATCGCGGCTAAACTAAGGTCGAATGCCATCGAAGCGAAATTTTGGGTTGGACCTGGCGCGCGCTATCGCCATCTCGATGGTGTTCCTTTCGCATGGGGTTGCGGCGCTGGAGACGCTCGGTGTCGGCGTGGATTTGTTTTTCCTGCTCTCGGGATTTCTGATTGGGCGGATCTATCTGCGATCTCAGGTAGACGCGCATGATGCGCCCGGGACCTTTACGCTTTGGGGATTCTGGTCTGCCCGTTGGTTCAGGACGCTGCCGCCCTACCTTGCGGCGCTGGGATTATTTGCGCTCACCGAGCCGCACTTTCGCAATAATCCGATCCACCCTTACTATTGGGTCTTTGCGCAGAATTATCTCGGAATGACAGGGTTTGGGCCTTCGTGGTCTTTGTGCGTGGAAGAGCATTTCTACCTTGCGCTGCCGCTGATCGGGTATCTGGCGCTGCGGTTTGTGGGGCGGAAGCGACTGATCTGGTTGCTGCCAGTATTGGCATTAGTACCGCAGATGTTGCGGACCGCAGCAGTAATGGGTAGGGGATTGCCGACAAACTGGTATTGGCGAACGCACCTGCACTGCGAGGGGTTGATCTTCGGGGTTTGGCTGGCGTATGTCTTTGTCGATCGGCAGGATCTGTGGGCGAAGCTGCGTCGGCCGGCCGTGCCACTTGCGGTTATTCCGGTGGCAATTTTGGTGTATCAGAATGTTGTGTCGGAGCAGCCGCTGGCGTTTCGGGCAATGGTATTTCTGCTGTATGCGGTGGGGTATGCGGCTTGGCTGCGGCTGTTATATGACGTGCGCTGGGCTCCGGCTTCGTGGCTTGGCAAGGGTGTGAAGGAGACCGTGCATGGGATCGCACTGGCTTCGTACAGCATCTATCTGGTGCACACGCTGGTGTTTACTGATGTGCGCGTGATGGTCGATGGTTGGCCGCGGGGGGTGGTCAAGTCGGGGACGATTCTTGCCTGTGCGCTGGGGGTTTCGGTAGTGTTTTACTTTGCGGTCGAGCGACCTACGATTTTGGTCAGGGATCGGGTGTTGAGGCATTAAGTTGCGGATGGGCTAAACTGCGAAATATGAATCCCTGCCGATTCGCCCTTGTGTCTCTGGTCCTGACATCTACGCTTTTCGCGCAAAATTCGCCTCTGCCGAAGACTCCTACGGCGACCACTTCGACTGCCAATACTGTTCGAAATGCACAGGCCGAGCCGGCTGCGGCTCCTCATACGCCGACGCGGATTGAGGTTCTGCGGGGGGCATACGGGCCTTACCGGGCGAACAATGACTTGCTGTACTACCACCTGGATGTGCGGGTTGATCCGGTGGCGAAGACCATCGCCGGCAAGAATACCGTGCGCTTCAAGATGCTGGCGGACGGCACGCGAATCCAGTTGGACCTGAGCGAGATTCTCGTGGTCGAGAAAGTCCTGTTGGGCAAGGAAGAGCTGACCTATACGCGGGATTCGGGGGCGGTATTTATCGACTTTCCCCACACGTTGAAAGCTGGGCAAACCTACTCGATTGACTTCTACTACTCCGGCGCACCAAAGGCCAAGGGGCGGTTTGGGGGGATGAGCTTTGAGGCCGATCCGAAGGGGCGGCCGTGGATTTTTACAGCGGACGAGGACGATGGATCGTCGATCTTCTGGCCGTCGAAAGACCAATGGAAAGATGAGCCGCAGGAGGGGATGGACATCTCACTCGCGGTGCCGAACGACCTCGTCGGCGTTGCCAATGGACGGCTCATCGGCAAGAAGGATTTGGGTGATGGTTACACGCAGTGGAACTGGCAGGTAACTTACCCGATCAATAGTTATGGAGTAGCTCTGAATATCGGAGCCTATGTTCATTTCTCGGATATCTATAAGAATCCGGCCTATCCGCCACTTACTTTGGACTACTATGCTTTGCCCGAGGACTTAGAAAAAGCTAAGTCGCAGTTTGCGCAGGCCAAGGGAATGCTGGACGCATTCGAGCATTATTTTGGCGAATATCCGTTTGCTCGCGATGGCTACAAGTTGGTGGAGGTTCCGTACTCAGGCATGGAGCACCAGTCGGCCGTGGCGTATGGAAATCACTTCATCAATGGCTATCTGGAGCGCGACTGGACTGGCGTTGGAATCTCGCTGCGGTTTGACTTCATCATCATCCACGAGAGCGGGCATGAGTGGTTTGGCAACGCGGTCTCAGCCCAGGATCGCTCCGATATGTGGATCCATGAGGGCTGGGATACCTACCTTGAAGCTTTATTTGTGGAATATCACTACGGCAAAGCCGATGCGCTGAAATATACATCGGGTTTTATTCCAAAGGTACGGAATCGGACGCCGATTGTTACTCGTCGAGGCGAGAGTGAAGAGCCGCCGCAGGATATGTACTTCAAGGGCGCGTTGATGCTTGCCAGCCTGCGGTCGTGGATTGATAATGACCTGAAGTGGTTCACGCTGGTCAGGGCTTTCTACCAGAGGTTCAAGTATCAGAACATCATGACGGAAGACGTGATCACCTGGTGGAATACGCAGACCGGGATGAACCTGACGGCGGTCTTCAACCAGTATTTACGGCACACGGCGATCCCGGCTCTCGAACTCAACTTCGACGAAGCCGGCCACACCGTGATGTACAAATGGCAGGCGGATGAGACGGGTTTCAACATGGCCGTGAAGGTGGGCGACCCGGAGCACTGGCAGACGATTCACCCGACGACGGAGTGGAAGGTGCTGAAGACTCCGCTGGGGGCGAAGGACTTCAAGGTGGCGACGGATCTGTTCTATGTGAACGTCAGCAAGACTTAATTTCGAGGCTTGATTTGGGCGAACAGTTTGGCCGGAGGCGCATCGAAATAACGGAGCAGCGCGGGGCATAGCCAACCGTCGAAATTGAGGTCTGGTGAGTGGTAGAGATTTCCTGAACCTTGCGGACCGCGCCGCTCCAGACGGAGTTGGTGCCCGGGAAATTCCGAGGCCGAGAAGATCATCACGAAACCATTTTCCGCATCCGGGATGCCGCTTACAAGCCTGTCTATGATCGTGTCTGCACCGCCCACGAAGGTTTCCTGGACGAGACCAACTTTGGGATCATCGAACACCCACATTCTCAAGTGTATGTAAGGGGAAATTACGTTGATTTCGTTCATTTGCTCTCCGAAGTTGCTGCGTCATCGCTTCTGCCAGACGACCGTATTGGGGCTCCGCTACTGAATTGTCGGCGGGGAGACAACTACTGAGATTCTGGCTCCACCAGAATGACGTCGCGGCAGCGGTAAGTCGCGATGTCTGGCTGAAAACCCTCGTCGATGAACAAATTGCTCTAAACTGGAAGATGTGGCTCACCTTGCGACGACCCAACCCGTGATGGCAGGCGATCTTGACGCGATTCCGGCGGCGACCTCGCTGGCAGCGGCCTATGCGGTGCTGTTCAAGCCGCGCGTATCGGTGATGGTCGTGATCACGGCTGCGGCTGGGCTTTATCTGGGCGATCTGCGGTCGGGGGTCAACCCGTTCCACCTGCAGGCGTTTCTTGCGCTGGCTGGGATTGCGCTGGTGACTTGCGGTTCTTCGGTGCTGAACCAGGTGTTGGAGAGGCGGTCTGACGCTCGGATGCCGCGGACGCGAAACAGGCCCATGGTCACCGGACGCATTGGACTAATCCACGGGTTGCTGATTGGTTTTGCGGCGGTCGCAGGCGGAACGCTGATTCTGGCGACTGAGTCGAATATTCTGACGACGACACTTACCCTACTGACTGCGACCGGGTATGTGGCGATCTACACGCCGCTCAAGCGAATTTCAACCTTGAATACCTTCATCGGGGCATTCCCCGGCGCGCTGCCTCCGCTGATCGGTTGGACTGCCGCGCGTGGCCTGATTGAGTGGCCCGCAGTGGCTCTGTTTGCTGTACTGTTCGTCTGGCAGTTTCCGCATTTCATGGCGATTGGTTGGATGTACCGCGACGATTATCGGCATGGCGGAATACGCGTTGCGGCCTCGCAACAGCCGATTGGCTGGGCGGCGCGTTCGACAGTATTTCAGGCTCTGTTCTATGCGGTTCTGATGATTCCTACGGCACTTTGGACGACGTTTCTGGGGGTAACGGGTATCCCGTATGCCGTCATCGCGACGCTGCTTTCGCTCTGGTATCTGTGGTCTACCATTCGATTTGCGGGGATTCTCCGGAATCCGGCGGTAACGGATGAGAATCGGACGTTGGCCAGGAATCTGCTCAAGGTGAGTGTGATGTATCTGCCGCTGCTGATGGCGGCGATGCTGCTGAACGCGCAAGGGCGGATGCCGTTCTAGCGATGGCCGCGCGTTGACCGAATCAAAGGCCGGACGGCGCGTATAGCTGACTCCGTTTAGACTGTAGGAGTCGATGCCGAATACAAAGAAAAATCCGACCGATGTCTTCCGTACTCCGCTCAACGTAATTTCCACGATTATCGGCATCAGCGCCTCAGCTTCCGCATTTTTGTTCTGGCTGGTGTATTACCACCAGCCGAGCGATGCCGCACAGACCCGTCTGCTGTTTCTGCCCGCACTAAATGCGGGGCTAAACTTGCTGTGTACGATTTCGCTGCTGATCGGTTTTCGTCACATTTGGAACGGGCGGATTGTGAAGCACCGGAACGCGATGTTTACGGCGTTCATCTTCTCGACACTGTTTCTGGTCTCGTACATTACCAACCACGCAATGCACGGCGATGCCAAGTTTCCGACGACGCATCCGATGGCTCGCTTTATCTATCTTTGGATCCTGTTGGTGCCGCATATTCTGGCGTCGATGGTGGCTCTGCCAATGATTTTGATCACGTTTTTCTTCTCGCTGACTGGGCGGATTCCGTGGCATCGGCGGATTGCACGGTACACGTTTCCGCTGTGGCTGTATGTCTCCGTCTCCGGCGTGATCGTGTATGGAATGCTGGCGGTGTACCGTTAGAGATGCTGCTCCAATGACAGGATTCCCTTCCCCTATGCGCCCCGATACCCGCAAATTACTGACGACCGGCTCGGCGATCCTCTTCTTTGGAGTGGTTGCGGCGGGGCTTGCCGAGACTGTGCTGGGCGGGATTGGCCGGCAGGGTCCGCACACCAATATGGGCTGGCTGGCGCTGATGCTGGCGATGGGCTGCCTGCCTACCGGCACCCTGACGGTGCTGTTGGGTTTGGCGAAGGTTGCAGCGGACCGGCGGAAATAGGCGACGTTTTACGCCTTTTATTCCCCGTCGTCCACAGGGCAGGGGTGCCGGGGTCTGCTATTCTCAGGGTCTGAAATAAGAATTACGGGAGCATGAACATGGCAAGAGGCGTAAACAAGGTAATGTTGCTCGGCAACGTCGGCAAAGATCCGGAAATCCGTACAACTGCAAGCGGAATGCAGGTTGCGACCTTCTCCCTTGCAACGGCGGACAGGGCGCGGGATGAAAAGGGCAACTGGGCCGACAAGGCAGAGTGGCACAATCTGGTTTGCTTTGACAAGCTGGCTGACACCGTCAAGAACTATGTCAAGAAAGGGTCACAGCTGTTCGTCGAAGGTAAGATCACGAGCCGCTCTTGGGACGACAAGGAAACCGGCCAGAAGAAATATCGCACCGAGATCATTGTGAATGACTTCACATTTGTATCGAGTGGCAAGCCCGGTGGAGAGGGTGGCGGCGGTTCGTACCAAAAGCCAGCGGCTACTTCCTACGATCATCGCACACCTGCTGCGACGCCGGATTACGGCGACAGCGGGATCACCGACGACGATATCCCGTTCTAAATTTGATTCGATAGACAGGTTGACCAAAGCCCCATTTCTCGCTTCAGCCGCGAG
>JAYVZU010000653.1:0-2788 GCA_043783075.1 Rhodanobacteraceae bacterium | reverse complement strand
CGGCGTCCGATGATACGGTCCTCACAGGATCGCTGGACATCCACTGAAATGGCAGCTCGCGACATCGATCCCCCGGCAACCGTGTTGTGCGATAAGGCAGACGCGGTGGTAAAACTATTCCAGACTATGAAGCACGATCTGGAAGCGGATAGCCGGCCGGTAAGCCTCAAGACTCTTGCGGAGTATCTGGGCCTATCGCCCGCGACGATTTCACTTGTGGTAAACGACGCGCCGGGAGCGAAGAGCATCGGCCCAAAGACCCGGGCGCGTGTACTGGCCGCCGCCAAGAAGTTCAACTACAAGCCGAATTTTCTGGCGCGATCGCTGCGTACGCGACAGAGCTTTACGGTGGGCGTGGTCGTTCCGGAGATGAGCGAAGGCTATTTCCCGATGGTCATGAGCGGCGTGGAGCAACACCTGCTCCACGCCGGCTACCTCTACTTCGTCGTCAGCCACCAGTGCAAACCCGACCTGTTAGCCGGGTACCCGCAGCTACTGACGGAGCGCGCGGTAGACGGATTCATCCTGGTCAACACCGACCTTCGGGCTCCCGTGGACGTCCCTGTGGTCTCGATCTCGGGCCATAAGAAGACCCGTGGCGTTTCCAATATTAATCTGGACCACGATTTGGCTGCCAAACTTGCCTTGGAACACCTCTACAGCCTCGGGCATCGCAGTATTGCGTTTATGAAGGCTCCACCAAATGTTCTGGACTCCGAGTTTCGGTGGGAAGGAATCCAACAACTGGCGGCAGACATCGGGATTGTAATGCGTCCGGAGTTGTGTGTTCGAATCATGAATGCAGGATGGTCGCCTGAGATCGGATATCCCTCTGTAAGGGATTTGCTGGTTGCGCGACGTGACTTCACCGCGATCTTCTGCTTCAACGACTCTGCGGCGATTGGTGCCATGCGCGCGGTGGCGGATGCCGGGCTACGGTGCCCCGAGGATATCTCTGTCATTGGTTTTGACGACATTGCAACCGCAAACTACACCACTCCGCGCCTGACGACGATTCGTCAGCCGCTACGACGAATGGGCGAGGTCGCCGCGCAGCTCTTGTTGAAGCGGATTCAGCACCCGAAGGAGTCGTTTCCCGACACGATTATGTTTGAGCCAGAACTTGTGATTCGCGAATCGACCGCACCACCCGCCCCCAAACCAGCTGCCAAGAAGCGTAAAAGTTAGAAGGAACATGATCGACAGGCTGCGAGTTGCGATGCGAGTGGGGCTTATGTTGAGCCTTGCCGTCGCTGCTTCGCACGCTGCTGCAGGCCAAAGCTCTGCTCCCTCGCCTCGCCCGGGCTATGTCGGCGATAGTTCATGCCTGGCATGCCACAAGAGCGAGGGCACGACCTATCCTCAGACCGGACACCATCTGACGTCACAACGACCGACCGCGCAATCCATCCACGGGTTATTTCGGGACGGAAGCGATTCCCTAACCATTGTCGACCCAGCCAATGGCTCGGGTGAGCCGGGATTGATGTTCAAGATGGAGGCGCGTGACAACCGCTTTTTTGAAACCGCGATAACAGGCTTTCCACCAAACTTCCAGCGTAGAACCGAGAGCATCGACATTGTGACCGGCTCCGGCAAGCGGGGCCAGACCTTCCTGAATTGGCAAGGTGATCGCTTGCTCGAACTGCCGGTCAGCTTCTGGACCGACGGCCAGCAGTGGATTAACAGCCCGGGCTACCACAACGGCACAGCGGACTTTGCGCGGCCCATCCATCCGGCGTGTATGGAGTGCCACTCGACCTACCTGCAGACACTCTCCGATGACCCGACCACGAACCGTTTCAAGCGCGACAGCTTTGTGCCAGGGATCTCATGCGAGACCTGCCACGGACCAGGTGCGACGCACCTGGAGCTCCACACCGGGAAGCCTGCGGTGATGTCCAAAGCGGCGGACAGCACGATCTTAAATCCGGCGCGGTTCCCGAGGGATCGGCAGTTGGATTTATGCGCTCTTTGCCATAACGGCATTCAGCGCGAGCCTATTGCTGCGGCATTTTCGTATGTTCCGGGAAGTTTGCTCAGCGAATTCTTCAAACCAATTCCCGCTCCCATCGTGGAACATCCCGACGTGCATGGAAATCAGGTTGGGCTGTTGGAGCGAAGCCGCTGCTTCCTGTCGTCGCCGACGATGACTTGTTCGACCTGCCACAACACGCATTCGCCGGAACAGCCTGCGGCCAGCTACTCGGTAAAGTGCCTTAGCTGCCATCAGTGGCAGGCTTGCGGCGTCGCGAAGAAGCTCGGAAAGACGATCGCCTCCAACTGCATCGACTGCCATATGCCGGTGGAGCCAACGACTGTGATCGTCTCCGAGACTGCGGGCAAGCAAGTCCACGCAACCATGCGCAACCACTGGATCAAGATCTATCCGGACGCCCATTTGCCGTAAAGTGGAAGACTTTTCGGGACGCGCGATTTCTCCTTGTTATCGGCAGATTAGCGGACTAATCTTGACAGCAAAGGCAATTGCGGCATCTATAGAACGCCAACGGTTTCTGGAGAATCCTATGCGCTCAGTTTCAGGCAAAGTAAGCAGAGTGATGGTTGGCTTAGCGTTACTGGGAGGAGCTAGAGTGTTCGCGCATCCCGCGCATGCGCAGAGCGGACCCGCTTCGCAAGTTGTCATCCTGCCGAATCCGACGCCGCGTCCCGCAGATCCTCACGATACGTTCCGCGACGACCCAGTGCTGCGCGCACACCAGCAGCAGATCATCGCCCAGAAACGTGCGAAGATGCATGCGAAGGTGGTGATTGACGCAAAAGACAT
>JAYVZU010000652.1:0-2797 GCA_043783075.1 Rhodanobacteraceae bacterium | reverse complement strand
TTAACGAAGCGCAGATTGAAAAGACGATAGGCCGCCTGATGGAAGGAGGCTTCGACGTCCACCGTTCCACCAGCGCCGTCCACACGGTTCTGGGTGCGGTGGGCGGCAAGCCGGGTTTCGATACGGGCGTGTTTGAAGTGATGGAAGGCGTGAAGGAAGTCCATCGTTTGGCTTCGCCGTACAAACTTGCCAACCGCGCGTTCCGGCCACAGGGCACGATTGTTCGCGCGGGGGAAGTGGAATTTGGCGGCAACGAAGTGGTGGTGATCGCCGGCCCGTGCAGCATCGAGAGCAGGGAACAGATCGAAATGGCCGCTGATATTGTGGCCGATGGCGGGGCGAAGGCAATTCGCGGCGGAGCATTCAAGCCGCGTTCGTCACCGTATGCGTTCCAGGGAATGGGCGAAGAGGGTTTGAAGCTGCTGCGAGCCGCCGCCAACCGCCGGGGCCTGATCGTGGTGAGCGAAGTGATGGACGCCACACAGATTCCGCTGCTGTGCGAGTATGCCGATATCCTGCAAATCGGAGCGCGCAACATGCAGAACTTCAACCTGCTTCGCGAACTTGGCCATGTCCGCAAGCCCGTGCTGATGAAGCGCGGCATCGCAGCCACGATCGAAGAGGTCCTGCTATCGGCTGAGTACATCCTGAGCGGCGGCAACTACGACCTGATGCTCTGCGAGCGCGGCATCCGCACCTTCGAGACCTACACCCGCAACACGATGGACATCTCCGCGATCCCAGTGCTGAAGAAGCTGACGCACCTGCCGGTCTTCGGCGACCCATCGCACGGCGTCGGCATCCGCGATCTGGTGCCGCCAATGGCGCTCGCCAGCGTAGCCGCCGGAGCCGACGGCCTGCTGATGGAGATGCACCCCAACCCAGACAAAGCCATGAGCGACGGCGCCCAGAGCCTGTACCCCGAACAGCTTGAGAAGCTGGTAGCGCAGCTTCGGCTGCTGGCTCCGGTGGTCGGAAAAACGGTAGCGTAAGGAGTAGAATCACGGGCGGAGCATCAACATGCCGAGGATCAGCGAAAGCGAGAGTGTCCGTCGTCACGACATGATGCAGAGCGTTCTTGGCACACATGAGATGGAAGGCATGTTCGCCGATGAAGAGACTCTTGCCATTATTCAGAAGTACGTGACAGGCGAGTTCGAGATGGATGAATTCTCTGCGGCGATGGACGCTCACGCCCGTTCGCTGATCCCAGCCCGCTCAACGCTTAGCGCGGTTGCCTAATCTTAGTGAGTTCCGGTTTCGCTAACGAGCCGCATACTGAAACCGGGAGCGACTGTCCGAGGAATCACTTCGAAATAACAAACTACGTCCAGTTGCAGCATATTGAGAGGTCTTTCGGTATCAGGCGAGTAGCCCAGCTTGAGGACTGCGAGGTTACCGACTCTTTCGATATAGACCACTTGAAACGGATTCACAAATTCCTGTTTCAGGATGTCTTTCCCTGGGCCGGGGAATTTCGAGTCGTCATTATGTACAAAGGCAAGTCGCCGTTCGCGACACCGCAAAATATTTACCCCTCTCTAAGCTCTGCATTCCTCATGCTGAATGCAGAGCGCCTGTTGACTGGTTTATCGATGTCTGACTTCTCCCTGCGAGCGGCTTTCTATCTCGGCGAAATCAACGCCATCCATCCCTTCCGCGATGGCAACGGTCGGACGCAGCGTGAGTTTATCCGCCAACTCGCTGTCCATGCCGGGCACCCGCTTTCGTGGCACGGCTTTAGCGAGCTACAGATGATCGATGCGGCGGTTGCTAGCCATCTGCGCGGCGATAACAGCGACCTTGCTGCAATAATCGAAGCTGCGCTTTTATCATCGCGACAAACTCCATGACCACGACCATCGCCATCGTCGGAACCGGCCTCATCGGCGCATCCACCGGCCTCGCCCTGCGTCGCGCTGGATTCACGGGCGAGATCGTTGGCGTGGACTCCAACTCCGTCGAAACCTCCGCCGCGATGGCTGCCGGAGCAATCTCCCGCGTCGGCACTTTCGACGACGCCGCCGCTGCCGACGTGATCGTCCTCGCCGTCCCGGTCATGGGGATTCTCGACTGGATGAAGCGGTTGGCGCCGGTCGTCGGCCCGCATCAACTCATCACCGACGTCGGCAGCACCAAGCTTGCCATCTGCGACTCCGCCCGCGAGCTCCTCAACGGCACCGGCCAGGCACGGTTTCTCCCGGGGCATCCGATGGCTGGCAAAGAATCCGGTGGCGCGGCGCTGGCGGAGGCTTCGATCTTCGATGGTGCGATGTGGCTCTTCACCCCCGTCGCCGACGAGACTCCGCTGACCACAGAATGGCGCGAATGGGTCGCAAAATTTGGTGCGCGGACGATGGATCTCGACGCTGCGCGTCATGACCAGATCTGCGCATGGGTCAGCCATCTGCCGCAGATGGTTTCGACCGCTATGTCCGCCATGTTTGAAGATGAGTTTGCCGCGCAGCCCGAGCTTGCAGCCGACTTCCGGGCTATCGGCGGGCGGGCGCTGCGCGAGATGACGCGGCTGGGAGCCAGCCCCTACAGCATGTGGCGGGATGTGGCGTTCACCAATACCAAGCCGCTCGCCGCGACATTGTTCGCTCTGGAGCAGCGACTTGCCCACTTGCGCGAGAATCTGAAGACGCCGGAGCTGCGGGACGAGTTTGATAAGGCGAATGCATTTCGCAAGGAACGCTAAGGGGCCTCTGCGTGGGCGGTTGATTTGTTGACCACTTCGATTCCTCGCTGGAGGTGTAACTGTTGAGCTGATTTGGGCGGATCTTGAGGTTTCTTT
>JAYVZU010000651.1:0-8409 GCA_043783075.1 Rhodanobacteraceae bacterium | reverse complement strand
CCCGTTGCTAGAGCTGGGCAAGCAGGACACCGTTTTGCGCACCAATAAACTCACCGCTATCATCGCGTAGTTTTACGGTCTTGTATTCACGTATAAGGCTACCGAGCAGGCTATGTGACGAATGATAGGAGAAAGTTACCTTCCAAAAGCGACCGTCCTCGGTCTTCTCAACACCTTCCAGGCGTAATTCCTTGCCTTGGGCGGATTCGAAAATTTCAGGAAGATGCTGTTGTGCTTTCTCGACTGCCTCTTTCACCTGCATGCGCTCACCTCAACAGCACCAGTATAATTGTGCAGGGCGCGATCAAATTCGCGCACTCCCACCGAAGACTTTTCCGGAGCATCCCAACAGTGTCCAAGCCTCAGCGCCAGTCCGCCGTCATCCTAGGAGCCCAGTGGGGCGATGAAGGCAAGGGCAAGATAGTCGACGTCCTCTCAGAACGCTTCTCCGTAGTCGCCCGCTATGCCGGCGGCCACAACGCCGGACACACCGTCATCATCCACGGCAAGAAGTTCGTCCTCCAGCTCATTCCATGTGGCGTGCTTCGCCCGGGCTGTAAGGGAGTTATCGGCAACGGCGTCGTGCTTGACCCCGCCGCCTTCCTCGGCGAAGTAAAGAAGCTCCGCGACGCCGGCCTGCCCGTCGATTCGCAGCTCTTCGTCTCCGACCGCGCGCAGGTGATCCTGCCCTACCACCGCATGATTGAGCTCGCCGCCGAGACCGCACCCGGCCGCACCAAGATCGGAACCACCCGCCGCGGCATCGGCCCCGCGTACGAAGACAAGATCCACCGTAACGGCCTCCGCGTCGTCGATCTGCTCAACTCGTCGCTGCTCCGCACGCACATCCAGAACGCGTGCCACGAGAAGAACACCATCGCCCACGCCCTCTTCGGCACTGAGCCGCTCGACCCCAAGTCCATGTACGAGGAGTACGCCCGCCTCGCCGAGCAGGTCGCCCCCTTCGTCACCGACACAGCCGTCATGCTGAACGACGCGCTCGATAACGGGGAAAAGGTCATGTTCGAAGGCGCTCAGGGCGCATTGCTCGATATTGACCACGGAACCTATCCCTTCGTCACAAGCTCCTCATCGACCGCTGGCGGCGCAGTCACCGGAACCGGAGTCGGCCCCACCAAGATCGGCACCGTCATCGGCGTCACCAAGGCCTACGTCACGCGCGTCGGTGAAGGTCCCTTCCCCACCGAAATCGACGGCTACTCTGCCGAACTCCTCCGCGCTCGCGGCCAGGAGTACGGCGCAGTCACCGGTCGCCCGCGTCGCTGCGGCTGGCTCGACCTGCCGCTCCTCCGCTACAGCAACATGATCAACGGCACCGAATGGCTCGTCATCACCAAGATGGACGTCATGGACGAGTGCGCCGAGATCCCCGTCTGCACCGCCTACGAGATCGACGGCAAGGTCTCCACCAAGATCCCCGCCGACATCCGCGGCTTCAAGTCCATCAAGCCCATCTACACCACTCTCAAGGGCTGGGCTTGCTCGACCGAGGGCATCACCGAGTGGGAGAAGCTCCCGCAGCTTGCCCAGGACTACCTCCGCTTCGTCGAGCGCGAGACCGGCGCCAAGATCGGCATGGTCTCCACCGGTCCCGACCGCACCCAGACCATCATGATGCCCGAGTTCGAACAGGCCCTGAACGCATAAAACAAGACTTAACATCGATTTAGACCGATTTGAAAGACGATTTAAGACGTTAGCGTTTTGGATCGCTTCACCAATCGGTTTAAATCGGTGTTAAGCTTTTTCTTTGAGACTGAGGACTCTCCAATGATCAGCTTCACGGTCCGTATGCGCTTTGACCCCAAAGAACTCGACGAAATCCGCAAGAATCTGGAAGCGCTCACCATCGGCTCGCGTTCGGAACCAGGCTGCGTCACCTACGTCGCCCACTTCCTCGCCGACGACCCGACGACCGTCTTGATCTACGAGCAGTATGTCGATGACGCCGCGCTCGATCACCATCGCAATACGCCCCACTTCAAGGAGCACGCCATTGGCGGGTTATATCAAGGGATGAAGGATCGGCACCTTGAAAACCTCGTTGCGGTAGCCTAACCGCTTCGTCCTGCGGCATCCCAAAATCGTAGTCTTTGACTCCGAGTCTGTACTGGCTTACTATCCGCGATAAGCCCATGTCGCGCCCATGTCTTCACTTTCGCTCCCTGCGAGCCTCTCTCAGCACGTTGCTTCTCCTCCTGCCACTACTGGCGTGGGGAGCTAGTCTTTGTGCTCAGGCTCCGCATCATGCCAAAAGACAGGGCAAACTTGCGAAGGAACAGATTCAGGATCTCGAAGAACTGTGGCGCATCGCGACTGTCACCGGTGACGTAGCCACCATGGACAGATTGCTCTCCGACGACTACGTCGGCATTAGCTGGACCGGTCGTATCAACAACAAGGCCATGCAGCTCGACCGCGTCAGGAATCGCACTGTTGCCGTTGAGCAGATGGAACTGAATGACATGAAGATCAAGGTCGTAGGCACGATCGCGATCGTTACCTCGCGGGCCACGGTGAAGGGAAACAGCGAAGACGGCAGTATCAACGGAGACTTCCACTACACGCACGTCATCCAGCGCTTACCATCCGGTCCCTGGAAGATCACCAATCTCGAAGCAACACGCATCCCCGCCGGGGAACATATGCGTCGCCACGATCCACCCCCCGCGCCATAACGCCTTTCCAGACGCAAAAAACCCCGCCAAAGCGGGGTTTTTCTACACCTGCATAATCGAATATCAGGCGATCTTGGCCATAGGCAGCATGGCGTGAGCGCCCATCCGCAACGAACCTGGGACGTTCAAAGCCAGCAGACGCCGAGTCAAAGACCGGGTCACCCCGGTGATGCGCGCGTCTTCCGGTTCCTGTGGCAAACGTGCAAAACGACTCTTGGCCAGCGACAGCGCACGCGCTTCCGGACCAGCAAACAAAGGGGGTTTCTGAGCTCGCGACATCAACCCTTGCGCAAAACAAGAACTTTCAACGGGCTTGCGAACCGACGATGGGACAGCATTCCGTAATATCGACATTGGAGTCCTCCGAACCTGGGGATTTTCGGGGATGCAACTACTGATGACTATCCAGTAACCAAACCTTGATTACTTTGATGCGAGGCAGCTTAAACAGTTGCATGCAAATTATGTATCAAGTTTGCTACTTTTCAACATAAATATATGGCATTGAAAGGCCAAACACCGAACTAATAACTTCCGCTAAAGTCGCAGCGCAGCCGCTCCCAAGTAATATCAAGCGTTTCGGGTAGCATGCGCGTTTCGGCCACCACGGTCATAAAATTCGTATCTCCATACCAGCGTGGGAGTTGATGCATATGGATGTGCCCCGCCACCCCCGCCCCGGCCGCCTCACCCAGATTCATGCCGAGATTTATCCCGTCCGGTTTGTACACTTCCCGGAGCGTCGTCTCCAACCGCTGAGCCGTCCGCATCATCTCTTCCGCCGCATCCACCGGCAGCTTCGCCAGAGAATCCGTGTGAAGATAAGGCGGAATCAGTATGTGCCCGCTTGAATACGGGAAGGAATTCAGGCAAACGAAACACGTTTCCAGCCGGGCCACGATCAGCCCCGCCTTCTCCGCAGCCTCTTTCGTCTCGCCATTCGGCCCGCTGGCCCACTCCACCGACTGGATCAGATTGCAGAAGACACACCCTGTATCCGCCCCAGGCCACGCGTCCAGCGCCTTCGGAACCCCACGCCGCACAGGCCTGCCCGGCTCCTTGTCGGCGCCAGTCACATAGCTATATCTCCACGGAGTCCAAAGCCGATCCATCCGCTAAGTATAGAGGCAGATCCAATGATTGGCACCTCTCGGCTTCCCATGGAAACGGATAGGCAAAATCTTGTTCTTCGTCCGACAAGAGAGAGTATTAGGAGCCACGATCCAGGCATATCTAGACTTTCCCACAGGAAGCAAGTCGTTAGTGATGTGCAATTTCGGTTACTTTAGAGTGACCACTGGAAGCACTAATGTTTTATCGAATCCTGCGATACGCTCTGAGTTTTCTCGTGTCTGCGTCTGCTTTCGCATTCGCGCAGGAAATCCCCCCATCACCGCCAAGCCAAGTCATCGCAGCCGCCCAAGCCGCGTTCCCCGAATACGGTGGGGGCACAACCTTCGATGCGATCCTCAAGTCGGGCGGAACACTGCCTGACCCAATTGTGATTCCCAAGTCATTCGATCCCGCACCCGGCGGAAGCGTCTTTGGGGCTCCAACTTATCCCAGTCCCCACATCGCTTCCTTGGTTGGCCGTTCGGATTTTGTAGCACTTGGCACTCCTCTAAAGCGGTGGACTTATCCCATCGTTGGCAACAACTTCTCTGTGAGCATCTACCTGGTTCACCTCCGGTCAGTCACCATCCAAGGCGAAGAGAACTTAGCAGCGGGCAGAGATATCTACATCGCCCGCGCTGGGGGACCGTTCGTGTATGAAGGACATAACTTCCGCGCCATCGACCCGAACTTCCAGCTCTTTCACCTCAACGAACCTTACCTTTTCTTTGGTTCGCAGGTAATTCCTGGCTTGTACAAGGTCGACTCCGACCGCGCACTTAAGGAAAAGGCGGGAACCCTGGAAGAAACATCGTTGAAACATGCGCACGCCCTATACTTCAGCCGGAAAACGACCGATGACGTTTTGAAGGAAGCTTTTGCAGCATGGACGCAGGGCAGTGAACCGGTCAGGAGACATCAATGATCCATTTGTCTCGGCTCGGAATCATGTTTAATTGTCTGGCTCTGCCACTTACTCTTTTTGCCGCAGCGTATTCAAATGCCTTGGCGCAGGGGTGCTCAGCTTCCTCTACGCCCCCGCCACTCAATGGTCAATCCTGGAATGACAACGGGACGAAGAATGTCTATATCGACTCAACCCTACCATCGACAATGCAAGCACAGATTCGTCAAGCAGCGGCGGACTTCGGAGCGCAGACTGGTCAGTCGCATAAGATTTTACCAACTGGCTCCACAGACCCCGGCACGGGCAGCCGGGATGCCATCCGCTTCCTGAATAACGCTCCTGGTAGTCCAACCTCGTTTACCCATACCAATACTGCCGATGTTTATCAGAATGGTGTAGACACTCATCGGCAAATTAGTGCTTCGACCAGCTTCAAAACAGGCGCCAACTTGGCTCCCGCTTCAAACGGTTCACCCGCCGTACCCTTCTACGATCCAAACCAGTCAAATGCGTCACAATATGTCCACGACACGACGCTTCACAAACTTGGTCATGCATTCGGAATCTCCGATGCTCCCGTTCCGACTGACTCGGCTACAGGCAACCCAGACTATGGCCTGCGAAACGCAGGAGCGTCAATCATGAGCGGAACTATTAACATTAATGATCAGGGGCCTCATGGACCAACGAGTCAGCCCGTAGCCGGCGGCGTTGGTACCCAGTCCGTGTGCCAAAACGACAAGCAGCAGATCAACACGGCCAATCCCCCTGCACCTCCGCCTCCGCCGACACCCGCACCGGGTGGAGGTGGGAGTGGAAGTGGAGGATATAGCGACGGCGGCGGGGGTTGCTTCTCCTATTATTACGAGTATTGGAATGATGTAACTAACAGCCTGACGGATTATTCGGGCAGCCTCTGCTGAGCGATATCCGGGCCACATTGGTGCGGGCAGATTAAAACCATAATCTCGCCCGCGCCATCCTGCCAGTGGGAGACTAAGTGGATTCAGCGACCGGTGATGCGCAAATCAGGAGAGAGCATGAGCTCCGCGTTTGGCATTCAGTGCGCAATCCGTGAGGGCTGTTTGTGCAGGTCTCAGAAATCCTCATGCCCTACTCGCAGGCACAAAGACGCAATTTTCACGTCACACTGCTGGCAACTCCGACTTTCAAGGGATTGCGGGTTTGACGCGCCACTCAGCGATTGATATGCTTTTGATAGAGTTACTGCGTGTGGGATTCAACTGCAGCCGCTCCTGTTTCACTTTACACATTTGATTGTTCCTGAGCGCGAAGCCTGCGAGGGAGAAAAATTCGGCCCGGTGTCTCCGATCCCACCTGAGACCCTAATCCGAAACCTCCCTAAATCAGTGTCGCCCCTGAACCTTCATGGCAGAGGCTGTTGGAACCCGGAGTCCGCATCAATCATGGTAGACGACCATAATCCTGAGTACATCGAGAGCAAACCCCTGAACACCGAAATGGAAACCCTGGCGCCCGAAGCGACAGCCGTAATCGACGGCCTGTCATCCGAATCAACCCCAACCACCGCAACCGAGACCCCAGTCCCGACCCCCATCGCAATCTCCGAAGATCCCGCCTCCGGCCAACTGGCCGAGTCGCTCTCCGCAGTCTCCGATGAGGAAGCCCCGGAACAGGACTACGACGACTACGACTTCGCCGCTGCGCTGGCCAACTTCGACCGCGAACAAGCGGTAGAAACTGCTGCCGCACAGAACCTCACGGCAGAAGAAGTCATCGTCACAGGTACGGTAGTCAAGATCACGGACAAGCATGTCGTGGTTGACATCGGACTGAAGTCCGAGGGGCTGCTTCCGCTCGATCAGGTGATGGATGCCAACGGTGTCTCCAAATTCCAGCCTGGCGACTCCATTGAAGTCGTCGTCGAGCGCGAAGAAACCACCGGCGGCGGTTACGCCGTGTCGCACGAAAAGGCCCTCCGTCATAAGGTCTGGGACAAGCTCGAAGAGGCTGCCAACACCAAGACTCCGGTCAAGGGTATGGTAGTTTCGCGCGTCAAGGGCGGCCTGACTGTCGACATCGGCATCAAGGCATTCCTGCCCGGCTCCCAGATCGAAGTCCGCCCCGTCCGCAACCTAGACGGCTACGTCGGCACAGAGATCGAAGTCCGCGTCATCAAGCTGAACAAGAAGCGCGGCAACGTCGTCATCTCCCGCAAGGAGCTGCTCGAAGAGGACCAGAACGCCAAGAAGGCGGTCACCCTCTCGACCCTCGAAGAGGGCACTATTCTGACCGGCACCGTCAAAAACCTCACTGACTACGGCGCATTCGTAGACCTCGGCGGCCTCGACGGTCTCCTCCACATCACCGACATGTCCTGGGGCCGCCTCACGCATCCCCGCGACCTCGTCAATGTCGGCGATGAGATCCAGGTCAAGGTCCTTAAGTTCGACAAGGATAAGCAGCGCGTCTCGCTCGGCTTCAAGCAGCTCACGCCCGATCCGTGGCTCGACGCCACCGAGCGTTACCCCATTGGAGCTCAGGTTCGCGGTCGCGTTCTCTCGGTCACCGACTACGGCGCGTTCGTTGAGCTCGAACAGGGCATCGAAGGCCTCGTTCACGTATCCGAAATGACCTGGTCCAAGCGGATGAAGCATCCGTCCAAGCTGGTCAAGCCCGGCGACGAAGTGGATACTCTTATCCTCTCCGTCAACCCGAACGACCGCCGCATCTCGCTCGGCATGAAGCAGCTCCAGGAAAACCCCTGGGAGCAGCTTGAAGATAAGTACCCCACGGGTGCCATCATCGAGGGCCGCGTCCGCAATCTTACGGACTTCGGTGCTTTCATCGAGATCGAAGACGGTATCGACGGCCTCGTCCACGTCTCCAACCTGAGCTGGACCAAGCGCATCAAGCACCCCTCCGAAGTCTTGAAAAAGGGTGAAAAGGTTCGCGCCATCGTGCTCGGTGTCGAGCCCGAAAACCGTCGCCTTTCCCTCGGAGTGAAACAGCTGCAGCCAGATGTCTGGGATACCTTTTTTGCCCAGCATCGCATCAGCGACGTCATCAAGGGCAAGGTGCTCCGCACGGCACAGTTCGGTGCTTTCGTTGAGATTGCAGATGGAGTCGAAGGACTATGCCATGTCTCCGAAGCAGTCGACGGAACCGGCAAGCAGATCGATCTTGAAGTCGGGCAGGAGCACGAGTTCAAGATCGTCAAGATGAATCAGGAAGAGAAGAAAGTCGGCCTGTCCATCCGTGCAGTTGGCGAAGAAGCCAGCCGTGCAGAGGTCGAACTCTACAAGGAAGCATCTTCCCGCGACCACTCTGGCAGCAACAAGGGCCAGAAGGGCGCAGGCAAACAGGGCGGCCAATCCTCTTCTTCCTCATCCTCCAGCACCACGCTCGGCGACCTCCTCAACTGGAAGCGCGCGGAACGCGAGGGCGAAGAGTCAAACGACTAATCTCCGCACCACGCACAACAAGAAGGCCGCCCGGTTGGGCGGCATTCTTGTTTGTTTTTCTAAGTCAACCAAACTCTTCGGGTACCCCATTCATCGCAGTCTCACCGCGATGAATGGTAATGTAAACCGTCTAAGCCGCAGTCTGCTGCTGAGCCGAACCATGCACCATCCGAGCTGCCAACACCGGCAACCCGAACAATAGTCCGGCCACTAGCCCGGTCGAAACGAGGTCATTGCGATAGAA
>JAYVZU010000650.1:0-8453 GCA_043783075.1 Rhodanobacteraceae bacterium | reverse complement strand
GGGGCAATAGGCCACCAAACATCCGATTTGCATAAATGCGTAATCCACATGCCGCTCAAAAACGTGCGACAACGGCAGGTACGAGATACACCGGTCCTGTTCCGTAACGCCAAACTCTGGCACGGCTTCATTGATATTGCTCGCCAGATTTTCATGCGTCAGCCGCACGCCCTTCGGATCACCCGTCGTTCCCGATGTGTAAATGATCGTCATCAGGTCATCCGGTTTGGCCGATCGAATCCTCGCGTCAAACTCCCCGTCCCTCGCCTGCTTCTCCTTTGCGGCCAACACCAGGCTCGCAAAGCTGTCGGCACTGTCAAATTCGCCTGCATCCATTACCAGCACGCGCTCCACATCCGGCAAATCCCCTGCCGCAGCTAGCTTGTCGTACTGACCCTGCGAAGAAACAATAACCACCTTCGCCCCGGAATCCCGAGTCATATAGCCCACACGCTCTGAATTTTCGGTAGCATACAGCGGCACGTCCACCGCGCCAATCGCCAGGCAGGCAAAGTCCGCAACCGCCCACTCCCAGCGATTCTCGCTGAGAATCACTACCCGGTCGCCCTTCACCACACCCCAGCTTAGCAGCAACTCCCCCACCGCCCGAACCCAGCCATACAATTCATCAGACGACATCGGCACCCACTGGCCAGATCCATTCTGCCAACGCAGAACCTCCTTGCCGCCGCGACCCATGACCCGAACCAACACATCATTTACCGTCGTCAATCCCAAACCAGCCATCATCCCTCGCTCCAAGCTACTCACTACTCACTGTCCCGATTCCATGCAACACCACATCGATCACCTGTGCCGCCGTCGCCTTGGCGTCATACTCCCGCCCCGTAAATACCGCCGAACTCAACAACTCATCGATCGCCCCGAACAAACAATGCGCTACCACCCCATCCGACACGTCACGCCGAAAACACCCCTCTTGCTGGCCTCGCCGCACCACTTCCCGTACCACTTGGATGTATCGAACGAGGTGTTTGTGTGAGAACTCCGCAATAAACTTTGCGCTCTGCCGCATCTCCGTCTGCATCAGGATCGCCATGTTTCGGTTCACCGCCGCACTCTCCAGGTGCAGGCGCGCGATCACCTCAAGCTGCCCCTTCGGATCATGGACCGTCAGAAAATATTCCTCCAACTGCTCGTGAAATCGACCATAAGTCGCATCAATTGCAGTTCTTAGGACGTCATCCTTATTCTTGAAGTAGAGGTATATCGTCCCATCCGCAACCCCGGCCCGAGCCGCAATCGCGCTCACCGGAGAGTTGAAATACCCGCGTTCCGCAATCACCTCAACTGCAGCATCCAGAATCCGCTGATACTTCTCCCCGTGGGCAGCAGGTTCAACCCCCGACTTGTCAGCTCCACGCTTCAACGCAGCCCTCGCATCCCGCAACTCTAATGAATCGCCACTCATTTGCCAACTCCACGCCTTAAGCTCATAGCTCCCAAAGACACGCCGTTGCCTTTCTCCGTTGTCTCTGTGCAACCTCCGCACCCTCTGTGTTCATCCTTGGCCTCTATCGAGGAGCAGGATGGACAAAGGCCCGAGCAAACCCGCTCGGGCCTTTCTACTTTCGGACGAATCTGCAGTTACACCTGAGGCTTGGGATTCAGCCGCACAAAGCCGGCCGAATACTTCGCCCAATCCGCCAGCATCGCCGTCGCTAAAACGCTCTCAGCTTCCGTCGCCTGACGCGACACAAGTTCCAGCAGCGAAGTCTGTCCCTCTGCATCCACATCAGCAAATGCTTCTGGCGTAACGAATTCCGGATGGAATCGTGGCTCGCTCACAAACGTTCCGTCCGCGTCATAGATCCACGCCAAACCGCCCGTCATACCTGCCGCAAAGTTGATTCCAGCCGTACCCAGCACCACAACCGTTCCGCCGGTCATGTACTCGCAACCATGGTCGCCAACACCTTCGACCACCGTCACCACACCGGAGTTACGCACCGCAAACCGTTCGCCCGCGCGTCCTGCAGCAAACATCGTCCCAGAAGTAGCGCCATACAGCGCCACATTGCCCAGAATGATGTGCTGAGAAGAATCCCTAGCCGCATGTCCCTGTGCCCGCAAAAGCAACGTCGCTCCAGACAGACCCTTGCCGACAAAATCGTTCGCTACCCCATTCAGCACCAGCGTCATACCTTCCGATGCGAACGCACCGAACGACTGACCCGCAACGCCCGTAAGGTTGATCGTTACATCCGCAGGAGTCTCCATCTGCGCGCGCAACAATCCAAGCTCGCCAGCCAACCGCGCACCGACGGCACGATCACAATTGGCAATCGTCGCATCGATAACAAACGGTTCGCCCTTCGCGATCGCCGCCAGCGCCGGCTTCGTCCAGGCCTCGTCCAGCGCCGGATGATCCTCAGGCTGCGTGTTCTTATAGCCCTGCCAGCTCCGCGGCCCTTTGCCCGCCGTCGCCAGCATCGGCTCCAGGTCAAGGTTCCCGTCAAAGCGCACCTGCTCCAGCAAGTCGGTCCGTCCAACTGCCTCGTCGATCGAGCGCAGCCCATACCGAGCCAGCAACCGGCGCAGATCCGCCGAAAGCTCTTCGAAGAACCGCACCACATGCTCTGGCTTGCCGCGGAACTTCGCCCGCAGCTCCGGCCGCTGTGTCGCAATACCGGTCGGACACGAGTTTAGGTGACACTGCCGAGCCATGTCGCAGCCAATCGCGACCAGCACTGCAGTACCAAACGCAAACTCATCCGCACCCAACAGAGCCGCAATCAGCACGTCCTGCGCCGTCGCCAAGCCGCCATCAGTCCGCAGCCGAACCCGGCCACGCATGCCGTTCTGCATCAGAACCTGCTGCGCCTCGGCCAGTCCAAGCTCCCACGGATTACCCGCGTACTTGATGCTGGACAATGCCGCCGCGCCGGTTCCGCCCGTGTTCCCGGCGATAACGATGAAGTCTGCATAAGCCTTCGCAACACCCGCCGCAACCGTACCAACGCCACAACCAGAGACCAGCTTCACACCAACAGCTGCCTTGGGATTCACGCGCTTCAGGTCATAGATCAGCTGCGCCAGGTCCTCGATCGAGTAAATATCGTGGTGCGGCGGAGGCGAGATCAGCGACACCCCCGGCTGCGCATGACGCAACCTCGCAATCAACCCCGAAACCTTGTGTCCGGGAAGCTGACCGCCCTCGCCAGGCTTGGCTCCCTGCGCGACCTTGATCTCAATTTCATCCGCATGCGCTAGATAGGTCGCCGTTACCCCAAACCGCCCGGAGGCCACCTGCTTGATCTTGTTGTTCTTTAGCATCGGCGCTTCCGCCGCAGCAACAAGCTCTGCAACAGCCGTTCCGCCGCTGGCCTGAGCCGCTAGTCCACCATCCAAAGCTACTCCGCCAGTCACGGCAGCGTGAACTTTGTAGACATCTGGATCTTCCCCGCCTTCACCGGTGTTCGAGCGGCCGCCCAGCGTATTCATAGCAATGGTGATGCACTGATGTGCCTCCGGGCTCAACGAACCCAGCGACATGGCACTTGCCACAAACCGTTTGCAAATGTCCTTCGACGACTCAACGTCTTCCAGACGAACCGGCTCGCCATTCGGCTTGATTGCCAGCAAATCACGCAATACCGCGGGCTCACGAGCCAGCAGGTCATCCGTGTACATCCGGAACGCAGCCGCCGGATCAGCCGGTACAACACCGGCCTTGGTGCTGCCCAGCGAAGTCTGTAGCGCACGGACGGTCGGTGGCTGCCAGGCATGAGGCTCAGCGCCATCCGCCTTGCGGAAGCGCACCCAGCCATAGTCCGGAAGATCTGCTGCCGGAACCGATTCCTTAGGCAACCACCCGAGCCGAAGCTGACGATCCAGCTCTGCGAACCCAATGCCTGACAACGGTGCCGGCGTTCCCGGGAAGCAGCGATCCACAACACTCTTGTGCAGGCCGAGAATGTCGAACAGGTGCGCGCCGCGGTAGCTATCCACCACCGAAATACCCATCTTCGACATCACCTTGGCCAGCCCGGCGTCGAACGACTTCAACATCTTCTTCTCAGCCACCGCGGACTCTGGCGCACCCAACGAACGCGCAGTCTCCAACGCCAGCCAAGGACAAACCGCGCCCGCTCCATAGCCAATCAAAACAGCGGCGTGGTGAATATCGCGACAATCGCCGGCTTCAACCGCGAGGCCAACCAGCGTACGCATCCCAGCCTTCACCAACTCCTGGTGGATCGCACCGGTCGCCATCGCCATCGGAATCGGCAGCAAAGCTGTGACGCCTTCGCCCTCGGTACGCGCCGGGCGATCAGTCAAAATCATGATCCGGGCACCATCGCGAACCAGCTCAATTGCCTTCTGGCAGGCGTCGGCAAGGCCCTCTTCGAGAGTCTTCGCAGGATCGAATACACAAGCTAACTCACGCACCGCAAGCTCGTCGGCGTGCGGATGCTCGCCGCGACGCAGCGCCGCAACCTGAGCCAGAGAAAGATACGGTGAGCTCAACGACACGCCCGCCAAAGGCGCATTCTTATCCAACATGTGCGACCACGGGCCAAGCCGCGTGTGCAGGGAGACCACGCAGGCCTCGCGCAGAGGGTCGATCGCAGGATTCGTCACCTGTGCAAACCGCTGCCGGAAGAACGCATACAGAGGCCGTGGCGAACGAGCCAGAAACGCCAGCGGCGAGTCATCTCCCATCGACCAGACAAGATCCTTGCCCTCGGTAGCCATCGGCTGCAAAATCATCCGAACATCTTCGCGGGTATACCCAAAGCCGCGCTGCGGAGCAATTAAGTCAGCGGCAGCGATAGCGTCATCGGCCATCTTCGGCTCAAACGGTACGGCTTCGAGCTTCTGCGCGTACGGAGCACCAGTATCGAAGATCTTGAGTAGTTCCTCGTCTTCGTAAACCCTGTCATCGATCAGGTCGACGATGAGCATCTGCCCCGGTCCAAGCCGGCCGCTCTTCACCACGGTCGCAGGATCGAGGTCGATCAAACCCGCCTCAGAGCCCGCAACGACGATGCCGCCATCCGTGATTGCAAACCGGCAAGGCCGCAGACCGTTACGGTCCAAGGCTGCGCCAACAACGCGGCCGTTCGAGAATGCAATCGCTGCCGGACCATCCCACGGCTCAATGCAATCCGCGTGGTAGCGGAGGAAGGTGGAATCCTGCAGCGTCGTAACCGCAGGCGGAAGCATCATGCGGACCGCCTCCGAGAGCGACCGCCCGTTCATCGACACCAGTTCAACCACTTCATCCAGGCTGGTCGAATCCGTGCCGCCGTGCGTCACAACCGGCTTACACTCAACCGGCAACGTCGCATCGCGAGCTGCCATCCGGGAGCGATTGCCCCAGACAGTATTGATCTCGCCATTATGAGCCAGGGTGCGGGCAGGCTGGGCGCGATTCCACGAGGGAGCGGTGTTGGTCGCATACCGCTGATGGAAGATTGCAAACTTTGAAATGAAGCTGGGAAGAGTCAGGTCCGGATAGAACGTGCTCAGCAACGTGCCCGAACACATCGCCTTGTAGACGATTGTCTGCGTCGAGAGCGAGCAGATATACCCGCCAACCTTGCCCTGCTCATGCAACCGCTCAAACTGCTTGCGCGAGAGATAGAGCCGCCGCTCCATCGTTGCCTGAGCATCGGATTCGGAGTCCAGACTATCGGCAATCAGAACCTGACGGATACGCGGCATCGCACCCAACGCAATGGCTCCCAGCGCATCGGTCGAGACGGGAACGTCGCGCCACGCGAGAATTTCGAGGTCGTGGGAGGCTAGACAGCGCTCCAGTAGTCCCTCAAGACGAGTTTCGTCGGTCGGCAAAAAAACCATGCCGACGCCGAGTTGACGATTCTCGGCCAATTCCACGCCGGTCGCCTGCAACAGCAACTCGCGCGGCACGGAGGTCATTACGCCAACGCCGTCACTGCTCTTACCGTCGGCTGCCGTAGCGCCACGGTGTGCCAGACGTGACAGCGCGATCAAAGCCTGCTGCACGATCTCGTGAGACGGTCCGCCACTTACGGATGCAACAAAACCCACACCACACGAGTCATGGTCGAACAGTGGATCGATCAGAGTGCGCTCTGCAAGAGCTGGGTGTGCCTGAATCTTGGCGGAATAGTTGAATTGCTCCATGCTTTCAATATACTTGGGAAGATTCCACTTATGGAAATCGGCCAAGTCCTTTCTCAAGAGATCAGGGAGACGGCGACAGTTTGACAGGGTGCTCATGTATATTTATACAAGAGAAATGCATTTTTATGCATTCATGATGTCTAACTCCAGGGTGCCTGATCTGCCCGGCAAATTAGAAGAGCAGCGATTCCAATGAAGCAGCAGCGGCATGCAACAATTCGCGAAATCCTCAGTCAGACTCAGATAGCGAGTCAGGACGAGTTGCGCCGCAAACTTGCACTCCGTGGTTTCAATGTAACGCAAGCGACGCTTTCGCGCGACATTCATGAGTTGCATCTCTACAAGGGACCACAGGGATACTCGGTCGCAAACGGCGCTCAGGATGACGATTCCCTTCCAGGAATCCGAGAGGTCCTCCGAAGTTTCGGGTTGGAAGCGCGTCAGGCTCTCAACCTGCTGGTACTGATTACGACGACCGGAAGCGCCCAGCCAGTGGCGGCCGGCATTGACTACGAGGACTGGCCAGAAGTAATCGGCACTATCGCAGGAGACGACACCGTCCTCGTCATCTGCCCCGACAATCGCCAGGCGAAGACATTGAAGACAAGAATCGAGGGCTACATTGGCTGACCACAATCAGAAGCAACACACCGCCAAGCAGCCTGCTGCAACAGTCCGGACCGCAATCGCAGGCGTTGGCGGCTACTCCGGAGGCGAACTCGCGAGGTTGTTGCTAGCACATCCGCGCCTCCGGGAGACCAAGCCGCTCTTTCTCGGTCGCGTGGCAGATGATGCCGCAACGGGACGGATCCCGCTGGAACAGCTTCACCCACAACTCGCACTCGGGGGAGGCAAGAAGCAGCCGGAGATCATCGCTTTCAGTGAGAAACTGATCCGCGATGAAGGCATTGAGATCGTATTTCTTGCGCTGCCACATGAGACGTCGCGGGAGTGGGCTCCGCAGTGGATTGCGAATGGAGTCCGCGTCATCGACCTGAGCGGCGCATGGCGGCTACAGCAAGAGTCGAACCGGGCCGTCTATAAACTTCACGACGCCGAGCCGGTTACAGCAGCCCTGTTACAGACGGAAGCTGTCTTTGGTGCACCCGAATTGCATCGCGCGGAGATCGCGAATGCCAGACTTGTTGCGAATCCCGGATGCTATTCCACGTCGATCATTCTGGCGCTTGCTCCCCTGTTGAAGGCGGGTTTGGTCGATGTGGATCACGGCATCATCTGCGACGCGAAGAGTGGCGTCAGCGGTGCGGGCAAGAAACCTACCGAAAAGACACACTATATGTACGCCGCAGACAATCTTTCGGCGTACTCTGTCTTCGGGCATCGCCACACGGGCGAGATGCTGGAGCAGCTAGACCTGACCAGCAGCCAGATTCAATTCACGCCGCACCTGCTGCCAATTCCGCGCGGAATTCTTTCAACGATCTACATTCGGCTCGCCGAGGTTTCCACACCCGAGAAGATTCAGGCTTGCCTGAATGACTTCTACCGATCAAGCCCTATGGTTCGGGTTCACCAGACGCCACACCTGCCACAGATCGCACATATCGTCCAAACCAACTACTGCGATATTGGCTTCAATCTGGCACCCGATGGCAAGCGACTCGTAGTTGTAAGCTGCCTCGATAACCTGCTCAAAGGCGCATCTGGCCAAGCGATACAGAATATGAACCTGATGTGTGGATGGAACGAAGAGGAGGGTCTCCAATGAAGTTCGTCGTGAAACTAGGAGGCGTCGCCCTCGAAAATCCTGAGACGCTGGAAGCCTGCTGCAAGGGCATCCACGATCTCGTTCAGGATGGGAATCAAGTCGCTGTCGTCCACGGTGGTGGCGTGCAGTTGACCAAGACGCTCGCACAGATGGGCAAGAAGAGCGAGTTCATCTCCGGCCTGCGCGTTACAGACGCCGAGACGCGCGATGCTGCGCTCATGGTGCTCGCCGGACGCGTGAATAAGTCGCTCGTCGCAACGCTGGGCAAGACCGGCCAGGCGGCGATGGGTCTATCCGGCGGAGATGGCCACGTCTTCCGGGCGCGCAAGAAGAAAACCACGCCCGACCTCGGCTTTGTCGGCGAAATCGCAGCGACAGACCCGCGTTGGCTGGAGGCGATCTGGAAGATGGGCGCAGTGCCAGTCATCTCCTCAATCGCCCTCGGATTCGACGGCGAGTATTACAACATCAACGCCGACGAGATGGCCTCTGCCTGCGCGACCAGCACCAAGGCCGACATCCTTGTCTTCCTCACCGATGTCCCGGGAGTCAAGGGCGCAGACGGCACCGTCATGCGATGGCTCTCACT
>JAYVZU010000649.1:0-8463 GCA_043783075.1 Rhodanobacteraceae bacterium | reverse complement strand
GAGTTTGCACTTGTCGCTGCCGTTCTGAGTGCACCAACCAGCGAGGCAGCCGCAGTTGAAAGCGACTCTTCCCGTTCTGAACCCGTTTTTCTGGAGATCGTTGAGGCTGCGCACCGTTGGATCTATCAACAAGAACTGGCCCTTGGGGACATTGAAGCCATCGTGGGCAATGCCTCTAACCTCGTCCACCTTTACCGCGATCGTATTACTGCAGACCACCTGCCTGCATACATGCGAACTCCCAATGAGCTGATGTCGTTGGCGCGTCCACCCAGAGAGGCAGATGACGTTACCGGCATGGACCAATATGCGCATTGCTTTGCCCGCTGGTTGGTCTTGTGTATGCCCGGGGACGAAGATATGCAGGCCAAGGTCTGTCGCCAGATCCTGCTCCAGGCTCAGTAGCTGGCCCAAAGGTTCGTATACTAAGGTCAACATGTCTGAGACACGTGACAAGCGCCGCCGCACCGACCTGGATATATTCATCCTGGCGCTAATCGACAGCGGTGTCTCGACGCCTTACGAGTTGCAGAAGTCAGCGGGACTGTCTCAAGGCGCCACGATCCCCGCGCTCCAGCGCCTGCTGGAAGCGCGGCTTGTGCGCCAGGGGAAACCCGGCGTCCGCGGTCGTACCGGCTACCAGGTGAGCGCCGCTGGCAAAAGGCTCTTGAAGGACGGCTGGCGGACATTGATCGACGCTGGCCCTAGCGGCGACCTCGACTCCGACCTTCGCATAGCCCTACTTTCAATCCTGGGTAGCGGCGATCGACGGATCGGTGCCGACTTCCTGCGCCGGTCCGGGGGAAAGAAGCTTCAGTCGTTTGCAGGCGCCGAGTTGACCGGCGATCCTGACGTAGTGCCGCCATTAGCTCGCTGGTACACCGACCTCCGATCAGGAGCTACCAAGGCACTGGTTGCAGCCGAAGCTGACGCCATCCGCGCCATGGCGGTAGCCTTGCCTCGGAAACTTGCTGGCATGTCGACTTCGAAGGGGTCTCCGAAAAGCAAACAGAAGACCCGTTAGAGCTGTTCCAAAAGGCTGTTGAGGGCTTCTGAGTTGCTCAATGCTACTGGGCAGCACTTGCCGATGCTGGCCTCCACCTGAGGCTCGAGCTCGCTTCATCGCTGGAACGCCGCTAACTCGGCAATAAACCCGACACGGAGCAGGGAATCATCCGATGCGATCTGGAGCCCCACATAGACAATATGGAATTCAAAGCCCGAGTGATAGATTGAGGTTGGTATGCTAGCTGTTTCAAAGCAAGACTAGTTGGTCTGGATGCTCAAACCACTTTGCCTAAGCTAAATGCGCGCTGGTGCCAAATCTTATGGCATCTGCACACTCCGGGGCTACGGTAGCATCGCCATACGCTCAGAAAGCCAACCAATGTACGAAACAGAGGTGCTAACACTTCAGGAGACCGCTGCATTCTTGAAGTGTCATCCCAAGACGCTACGACTCATGGCAATGGAAGGCAAGATTCCGTCACGCCGAGTAGGTCGGCTTTGGCGGTTCAGCCGTTCCAAAATCAGGGCGTGGCTCGATGGAAACAACACCTAGTTGACGGGCAGGCGACGGATTCTTCCGTCGCTTTGTCTTTGGTGCGATAAGCAATGCTTCGACAACCTTGGTGTTCGCAATCCGTTTCTCTTCGCTCATCGCCCGTCCATATTTAAACGTCTGGCCGATCGTGCTGTGTCGCATCAGATCCTTCGTAACACCAGGAGTCGTCCCCACCGAATCGAGCCACGAACGGTATGAGTGACGGAGGGAATGAAAGCCCAGCCCCTTGACTCCAATCGCTTCTCCTGCCGGTCGGATCCATTGCTGTTGAAGACTCGGCGAGTAGTAGGGCATTCCAGTGGCGGGATTGGCAAATAGCCATTCGGAACCAACGTCGGGAACCAATTGCCACTTTTCCAATAGCCCTGCGAGAATGGGGTCGAGCGGCAGGCTGGCATTCGATGAAACGGTCTTTGTGTCCTCGATCGTTCCTCGGTAGGCGCTGCGTTGAATCCTAATAACCCGCCTCTCCCAATCGATATCGGTCCATTTCAGGCCCAAGGCTTCACTTACGCGGAGTCCGAGACAGCCCAGAACGACTGCAATCATGTTGACGTGCGCCGGCAATTCCAACACTACAGCGCGAAACTGCTCGTGCGTAATGACCACCGGCTCTTTCGCACGCTTCGTGACGCCCTTGATCTTCACGAGTTCGACCGGGTTTCTACGCTCGATCGCCAGATATTCCCAGAGCGTCGCAAGCTCAAACAGTAGGCGCATCAGGGACCGAACGTGCCCTTTCGAGACAGGTTGAAGCTTTAGGGCCTGGAACCAGGCGTGGATGAGGGCTGGCTTGATATCAGACAGCAGCATGTCCTCCCAGCGCGGTCGCAAATGGTTCTTGATGATCGACGTGTAGGAATCGCGAGTCGACTTGCGTGGTGGCATCTCTTCCGCGATATAGCGATCAAGAAGAGCACCAAACGTCACTGCTACCGAGGGACTGTAAACGGTTCCGTTGTTCAGACTTGGAACTCTTGCTCCGACGGCTCTGCGCACGTCTGCTTCAGTCGCATACACCTTGCCATCGAAGGTCTGCATCCTGAGCGTCCGCTTCCCTTCGGAGGTGACGTAGTAGCGGTACTCCCACGCAAAGCCCTTCGCTCTGGGGACCTTACGAATGCTGCCCTGCTGATAGCGATTTCGGGTGATCTTCACAATGTCCTCGGCGGCTCTTCCAAGGACAGGATATTCTTATAATGGTGTTCGTGGTGTTAAATCGTATGCCAAAAATGGCCGTAAGTCTTTTATTTTGTTGGAGCACCGAATGGGATTTGAACCCATGAATACTGGTTTTGCAGACCAGCGCGTTAGCCACTTCGCCATCGGTGCTCATTGTTGCATCTACGTTCAAAAAGCTAAAACCCACCCTGCACTCGGCAGCGGGTGGGTTCTGAGTTGCTTCGAAGCCTTGCTACTTCGATTCGCTCAACCACACACCGCTGCGCCCTGACAGCAACAGCAGTTCGTGTGTGAGATCGTGATCGTCATTGCAGTTTGCCTCGAACATCAAAATTCGTACCGCGCCGGCCTGTGTTCAATTTCGGCTAGCATGGTGGAGCAGTTGTGCTCCACTGCGGTTACTCGAATCTCTCACTGGATGAGGTGCCATGTCAACTCCGATACCAGACCGACCGTTGGACTACGCCTTGGTAGATGTCTTCGCCGAGCGCGCTCTCGAAGGCAATCAACTCGCCATCTTCACCGATGCGCGTGGACTTTCGACGGAACAGATGCAGGCTCTGGCGCGCGAAACCAATCTCGCCGAAACCACGTTCATCGTGCCGGAAGAGGATGAGACCCAAGGCGTCCGGGTGCGCATCTTCACGGTACAAGAGGAGATGCCATTCGCCGGCCATCCAACTCTCGGGACGGCCTCATGGTTGTTCTGGAACCATCCAACCCTGCGCAATGCAGCCGAGATCACGCTGCGCCTGAATGTCGGTCCCATCACGGTGCACTTCCAGGTGCCGGTCGCCGGAGAGGTTGGTGCGTTCGGCACCATGAAGCAGCTCGACCCGGTCTTCGGCATCGTTCATTCGCACGAGGAGGTCGCCAGAGCGATCGGCGTTGCCATCGAGGATATCGAGGCTGACCTGCCCATCCAGACCGTCTCCACGGGGCTGCCGTTCTGCATCGTGCCCATGAAGTCCCTTGCGGCAATCGAGCGCCTCTGCGTCCCTCAGGTTGCAGCTCAGGCCTATCTCGCCGGCAAGGATGCGAAGTTCTTCTACTGCACCACACCCGCCGATCCAACCAGCGGCGCGGACTTCCACTCGCGCATGCAGTTCTACAACGGCGAGGATCCCGCAACAGGTTCAGCTTCAGGTTGTGCGATCGCTTATCTGGTTCGTCACAAGGTCGTCGCAACTGGCAAGCAGATCATCTTTGAGCAGGGAGTTGAGATGCGTCGGCCATCGCGAGTTCACGTCAGCGCCGCACTCACCGGAGAAAATGTCACCGATGTGTTTGTCTCAGGACGCACCATACCTGTTGCAAGCGGACGCTTTTTCCAACGCTGATTTCAATCTTTCCCACAGGCGATTGTCACGAAACAGCAACAATCACAGGCCAGCACAAAAATCGGTGGATGAGAGAGTCCTAATCCAGTGTCAATTCGCCTTATTTTCGCCTATTGACCAGTTGGGTTCTGCTTCGTAATGTTGGGGAGCGTTGAAGGAGTAAGCGCGACCGGCTGACCATTCAGCCAGCGAGCCGAGGCCTTCATGGGAACACCGTTTCAACTGTACTTCCATACAACTTAAGTTGAGAGAAAGCCGACTGTACACGCAGTCGCTCCCTCCCGACCGCACCCTTCCAAACTGCGATCGCAGCCGGTTTGGGTCAGGTATTTGCAGTTCCCTCCCGGGTCTGTGTCCCTGAGCCAAAGCGCTGAAATTGCAGTGGTGGAAGCCCCTGCGTCTCGGCTGGGTTCGCTCCTTCAAACCGAGGGCCCGCGTGGCAACCTGCGGTTCGTACCGTCGGCTTTCTCTCGCAAACTGCAGCATTTTGCCGCCCGAAATCACAGAATTCCGGCCACAGCAAAACTGGGTCCTGAATCCGGCTCGTCCGGAGCAGCTAACCCCGCTCGTTCAAAATCTCACCCACGTTCTTTCCGGGTGGGGGATTCAGAACGGGAGCTTCAGTTCTCTGATAACCCGCTTTGTGGCGATCTGGTCAAACAGCCAGTCACCCCCCAACCCACGCCGCCCGCGCCCAACCAGCGCCCGGCCAGAGAGAACGGATACCAATGCGCCCCAAGAAAATAATTCTCTGCGTCGACAACAACGAACAAGCCCTTTCGGTCCGCACCTTCCTGCTAGAAACCCGTGGCTACCGCGTGCTCCCGGCCAACACCTCGCAGGAAGCCCTCGAGATTCTGGAGCGCACCGTTCCAGGAACGCTCGACCTGATGATTACCGACCTGCTGATGCCGGGCATGGATGGAAACGACCTCGTCCGCCGCGCCAAGCAGATGCACCCCATGCTGCCGGCACTGATCGTAAGTGGCACCGTCACATCGTATGACCGCGCTCTTGCCGCCGATGCCTTTCTGCCCAAGGGCGCCGGCACGGCCGCTGAACTGCTCGAAAAAATTCGTGTCCTGGTCGCCCGCAAGCGTGGACCCAAGAAGCACTATCCGGTGCCTTCGTACTCGCCGCAACCGGTCTCCGCCCAGGCGAATGCCGAGGACTCGTCGCCATTGAAGCACTCGATCGCCAGCTAATCGCCGGTAATGGGCCTCTTCCCAAACCGGTGCCGATTCGGTATGGTTCGAGGCCTATGAAGCTTCTAAGAAATGCCGCGCTGAAACTCTGCTGCCTAGCCCTTTCTGTAACTTCTGTCGCCACGATGGCGCAGGGCCAATCCGGCCCTGCGCGCTGGACCGTGGAGCAGTCCAACCAGTGGTATGCAAAGCAGCCCTGGCTCGTCGGCGCCAACTTCATCCCATCCGATGCGATCAACGAACTTGAGATGTTTCAGGCCGCGACCTTCAACCCAGCGTTGAACGATCGCGAATTGGTCATGGCCGAAAGCATCGGCATGAATACCATGCGCGTCTTTCTGCAAGACCAGCTATGGCAACAGGACTCGGCCGGCTTCCTGAAGCGGTTGGATGCCTTTCTCACGCTCGCAGCGAAGCATCACATCCGTCCACTCCTCGTCCTCTTCGATTCCTGCTGGGAGCAGGACCCGCACCTTGGCCCGCAACACCCGCCAATACCGGGCGTTCACAACTCCGGCTGGGTCCAAAGTCCCGGCAAAGAGCGACTGCTCGACAAGAGCGTCGAGCCCCAGCTCGAGGCATATGTGAAAGGCGTGGTTGGTGCCTTCGCCAAAGACGACCGCGTCCTCGGCTGGGACATCTGGAACGAGCCCGACAATCGTGGCAACGACCTCGTCGCCGATGAGGCTGCGAAGGTCGCACGCGTCAACGAACTGCTGCCCAGGGCCTTCGCATGGGCCCGCGCGGCGCATCCCACGCAGCCGTTGACCAGCGGCGTATGGCACGGAAACTGGGATGATCCGGCAAAGGAAAATCCCACAACAAAGATTCAGCTGGCCGAGTCCGATGTCATCTCGTTCCACTCCTACGACTGGCCCGAAGGTTTCGAGGCGCGAATCCAATCGCTCCAACCCCTCGGCCGCCCGCTGATCTGCACTGAGTACATGGCGCGAGGCAATGGCAGTACCTTTGACAACAGCCTGCCCATCGCAAAAAAATACAACGTCGCGGCCATCAACTGGGGCTTCGTAGCAGGCAAGACGCAGACCTATCTACCGTGGGATTCGTGGGAAAAGCCATATGTCCGCACGCAGCCCACCGTCTGGTTCCACGAGGTCTTCAAGCAGGATGCAACCCCCTACCGGCAACGTGAAGTGGACCTCATTCGCGAACTGACGGGACGCGGCGACAAGCGCGTCTTTACTCCGCTGCCTCAGGCCTCGACCAAGCCGTAACGCCGCTGCCACTGCATCTTCAACCGAGCCCAGACCGCTGCAATCTCTTCCTTCGAGAGCGCGGGGTCGGGCTTCTCGGCAAACCGCGCAGCTTCGGCCTTGGCGAATTCCAGCAGCGCCCGGTCGCGCAACAAACTAGCAACGCGGAACTCCGGCATCCCAGCCTGGCGAGTCCCAAAGAACTCCCCGGGACCGCGTTGCTGCAGGTCCATCTCGGCCAACGCAAAGCCGTCCTGCGTCGCGACCATCGCGTCCAGCCGAGCCTCAGCACCCTCGCTTACTTTGCCGCCAGTCATCAGGATGCAGAAACTCTTGGCGGCTCCGCGGCCCACACGCCCGCGGAGTTGGTGCATCTGCGCCAGGCCGAATCGCTCTGCGTGTTCGATCACCATGACGCTCGCATTGGGCACGTCCACACCGACTTCAATCACAGTCGTGGCGATGAGAACATCAGTCTCGCCACGCTGGAATCGCCGCATCGCAACCTCTTTGTCATCGGAATTCATACGACCGTGTAAAAGTCCCAAACGCAGCCCAGCCAACGGCCCCGCGCGCAGTTCGTCAAACATCTGTGTCGCCGACCGAAGCTTCGGCTTCGGAAAAAGCCCAGCGGCTTTGGCTTTCTTGCCACGAGTCGGCGGAGCCTCAACCGGCACGTCTTCCTTTGCAAAATCCAATTCAGGCTGATCGTCCTTCGCACCCTCGATCACCGGGTAGACAATGTAAGCCTGCTGCCCCTTTGCAACATGCTGCCGAATAAAATCCCACACCTTCGGCGCTTTGTCTTCGCTCGTTCTCCGCGTCACAATCGGCGTGCGTCCCGGCGGTAGTTCGTCAATGATGCTGACGTCCATGTCGCCGTAGATCGTCAGCGCAAGCGTGCGCGGGATCGGCGTCGCCGTCATCACCAGCACGTCCGGGTCGCCGGCGCCCGGCTTCTTCATCAGCTTGAATCTCTGCTGCACCCCAAAGCGGTGCTGTTCGTCGACCACAACAAGGCCAAGGTTCGCGAACTCCACCTTCTCTTCGATCAGCGCGTGCGTGCCGATGGCCAGGTTCGTCTCTCCGCGCAAGATGCGGCCCTGCCCTTCGCGCTTGCGGTCAGTATCGAGCGATCCAGTAAGCAGAGTCACGCGATAAGGCTTGCCCGTCAGCGGCGAGAGCTTGTCCGCCAGCAGCTTTCTCGCGCTCAGATAATGCTGCGTCGCGAGAATCTCAGTCGGCGCCATCAGCGCGGTCTGATAGCCATTTTCAATCGCCACCAGCGCGGCCTGCATCGCCACGATCGTCTTGCCGGAGCCCACGTCACCCTGCAGCAATCGCCGCATCGGCTGCGTCTTCTTCATATCGCCGACGATCTCGCCAAGAACACGTTTCTGCGCCGTCGTCGGATGGAACGGCAGCACCTGTTTGATGGCCTCGCGGACACTGGTGCTGGTCTCGAATGTAGTGCCAACCCGCTCGCGCATCCGCTTGCGTTTCAGCTCCAGGCCAAGCTCCAGATACCAGAACTCTTCAAAAATCAGCCGCCGATGCGATGGCGTCGCAGCGTTCTGTAAATCGGCGAGCTTCGTCCCGGATTCAGGGAAGTGAATCGCCCGTAAAGCCGCCATGCGCCCCGGCAGCCCAAGCCGTTCGCGCAAGGCCTTCGGCAGAGTCTCTTCGGCTTCAACACCGGCCTCCGTCAGCTCTTCAAATACGCCCCACATCACGCGGCGCGTCCACTTGCTGGTCAGCTTCGCACCCCACGGAGTCGTCCCGCCAAGTGACTCGTACACCGGCACGATGCGGCCCATCTCCAGCATCGCAAACTCTGCATCCGGCCCACTCGCACCGGGCTCCGGCAGAAACTCAAACTGCGGCTGGATGAGCTTGAACCGACCCGACCCACCCGACCGCGAAGGCTCCAGCTTGCCGTACACCGCGATGCGCTGGCC
>JAYVZU010000648.1:0-2824 GCA_043783075.1 Rhodanobacteraceae bacterium | reverse complement strand
CCGGCGCAGTGCGGGGGTGTCGCAGTTCCAGCGGCGGGCGAGGACGCCGTCGTAGATGTCGTCGACCAGCGCGACGAGGACGATGAGGCCAAGCCATTTGCCGTCCCACCCGCGGCGCGCGCCGATGATGATGATCGGGCAGAGGACGACTCGGAGCAGAACCATCGCCCAGGGGATGCGGCGGCGCAGATCGTTGATGGCGGTATGGTAGACCGTGCGGTCCCTCTGGATTTCATAGTATATCGACCGCTAATCCACAAAGCGGCGGTCACTGCGGTATTGTGGGTGCGGCTGTTCTTACGCCGTTTAGAGGTCTCGATGAATCGATTTATCTATAGCCTTTTCCTGATTGCGTTGCCGATCGCCGGGCAGTCTACGCCGCTCGAACGCAACGGTCAGACGATTACGATTGAGCCGTATGCGCCGAACGTGGTTCGCGTTACGCTGAGCACCATTGCCAGCGAGGCGACCGCCGGGCCGGGCTACGGGTTTATCGCGAAGGCGGATTCAGCAGGCTGGACGCACGCCGTTGCGGCCAATGGCGCGGACACCTACACCAGCGGCCGGATGACGGTGACGGTGGCGCCGGCGTACAAGCGCGATCCAAACCGGAAGCTGCCGGATACGGCGAACTTCTTCTCGGGATCGGTCCCGGGGGCGAATATCAAGGTGACCCTGCCCGATGGTTCGGCGCTGGCCGAGATGTCTGGCTGGCAGATGGCAACGCTGAACCAGAAGGATGACACGCTGAAGAATGCGCGGGGCATCAAGCCGGAAGACCTGCCGCTGTACACGGTTGGCGCGTCGTTTCGCGCGGCGGATGACGAGCACTACTACGGGCTGGGCGAGAACCAGGAAGGCTATCTCGACCACCGGCAGCGGCCGATTGTGTGTGAGGCGAACTACCTCGCAGCCGCTTCGCCGAGCTACTGCGTGCCATTTGTGGTGACGAATAAAGGCTACGGAATTGTTTGGGATAACCCTTCTTCGACCGCGATCTATCCGGCGTTTGATGGGCAGACGAAGTGGACTTCGGCGCTGGGCAAACGGGTGTCGTACTTTGTTATCGCGGGCAAGACTACGGATGAGATTTACGGCGGGTATCGGCTGTTGACGGGAGTGACGCAGATGCTGCCGAAGTCGGCTTACGGGTTTATCCAGTGCAAGCAGCGCTACAGCTCGCAGGCCGAGGTGCTGGGCGTGGCGAAGGGATATCGCGACCGCAAGCTGCCGATCGACATGATCGTCGTCGACTGGTTCTACTACACCAAGATGGGCGAGTACGACTTTGACCCGGCGAAGTGGCCAGACCCGGCTGCCATGAACAAAGAGCTTCACGCACAGAATATCGACAGCATGATCAGCGTTTGGCCGCGGTTTGCGCCGGGGTCTCGCTACTACAGCTTTGTGAAGGACAACAACTGGTTTGAGCAGTATGCCGATGGCAAGCCGGTCGACGGCTTGCCGTACGACAAGGCGGGGTCGGACATCGATACGACGAACCCGGATGCGGCGAAGTGGTTCTGGAACCTGATCAGGGACAACATCGCGTCGAAGGGGTTCGACTACTTCTGGGCGGATGAGACGGAGCCGGATCTTCCTCCGGATGGCGCGTACCTGCATGTTGGTCCGGGGGCTCAGTTCCTGAATGTTTACCCGCTGTTTCATACGGCGGCGATCTACGACGGGATGCGGCGGGATTCGACGCACCGCGCTCTGATTCTCTCGCGCGATGCCTACCTTGGCGCGCAGCGGAACGGCACGATTTTCTGGTCATCGGATGTCTCGCCGACGTGGGATACGCTGCGCCGGCAGATTCCGACGGGGCTGAATGTTGCGGCTTCGGGCATTGCGTACACGGGCAACGATATTGGTGGATGGCAGGATCTGCACCCGAATACGCCGAAACATACTCCGCTGATTGATCCCGCGGGCGCTCGCGAGAATGTTGGCGGGTACGACGACTATCCGGAGCTTTATGTGCGGTGGTTTCAGTACGGAACGTTTTTGCCGACGATGCGGACGCATGGGACGCGCAAGTTCAACGAGGTGTGGACGTATGGCCCGCAGGCGCAACCGATCCTGGAGAAGTATCTGAGGCTGCGGTATGAGTTGATGCCGTACACCTACTCGCTGGGCTGGTTTACGCATGAGACCGGCGCGCCGTTTATGCGGGCTTTATTTATGGACTTCCCTAACGACACCAAGGTCGCAGACATGCGGGATGAGTATATGTTTGGCCCGGCACTGCTGGTGGCTCCGGTGGTCGAACAGGGTGCGACGACGCGAGAGGTCTACCTGCCCGCCGGAACCGACTGGTACAACTACTGGACGAACGAGAAGCTCCACGGCGGCCAGACCATCACGGTGAAGGCGCCGATCGATACGATTCCGCTGTTCGTGAAGGCGGGGTCGATCCTGCCTCTGGGTGTTGCTGTTGAGAGCACGAAAGACAAGCAGGCGCTGGCGAAGATCAAGGTCTATCCAGGTGCGGATGCGTCATTTACGCTATACAACGACGACGGCGTGACCTACGGGTACGAGACCGGAGCTCGCGAAATTAAGACGCTGAAGTGGGACGACAAGAAGGGTGTGTTGTCGCAGGATGGCGCGAAGGATTTAGTGGAGGTGGTGGGCAAAACTGCTAGGCGTTAGTTCTGGAGTGAACCCCTGAAGTGCGATGGGACAATGAGGGGGTCACGCCAATACCCCTTCCCCATTTTTTGCTAGGCAGTATCGACATATAGACTTTGCGGCGGCCGTTGGATTTGATGTTCTGTCTACATGACCGTTAGTCGCTATGAGTTGAGTGATGTGCAGTGGA
>JAYVZU010000647.1:0-2827 GCA_043783075.1 Rhodanobacteraceae bacterium | reverse complement strand
CACCGGCGGAGCCGTCGATGGAGTGGCAGGCGAGGCAACCCTTGGCGTCGAGTAGCTTTATGCCGGGGGATGATGGCAGGCCCTGGACAGCGAAGTCGGTGAGGCCGTCGACGACTTCGATGCGGGCGTACATATTCTGATGGCCTTTGCCGCAGAACTCGTGGCAGACCATGGCGTAGATGCCGGGCTTGTTGAACTTGACGCGGCCGTTGGCGACGGCACCGGGAACGACCATCAGATTGACGTTGGTGCCGGCGATTTCGAGGCCGTGAGTTACGTCTTTCGACATGGCGTAGATGTCGAGTGTAGAGCCGGTGGGCACGCGCAGAACGCTGGGCTCGAAGGCCCACATCCGAGTTACATAGTGGACTTCGTAGATATTGCCATCGTGCTTGGTGACGGATGGCTCTTCAAAGGGCTTGGTGCCGAGCGGAATGCAGGCGGCTACATTAATTCCGAGACCCCAGGTCGCATAGGCGGTAAGAGCCAGACTCATAATTACAAAAAATACGGCTCCGGTTAGAGCTCGTTTTTCTAATCTATTGATTGCCATAGAATTTCCTTCGGCTAAAGGCCGGACTGCCGGTGGATCAGCAAGAGAAAAATACCTAGCCAGATAAGTCCGTAACTGCCGATTACGGCAGCGAAGAATGCGATAGCTCCTCGGGGGAAGAATTCTTCCTGAGGAGTGTTGGGTTCGACGATTTTCACTGGTCCCCCTGGAGTGACTTATGCGTGATTTTGGCTGACGAACTGAGGCCGGGACGCAGAAGATCACTGTGGCTTATGGGACAGCTTATCTGGGGTAGGGTCACATGCCCGGTGATGGGCGTCACAGTTGAATCTAGGGGCGCGGGAGCTCGCTAACTAGTGTGTTGGTGGCGAAGTTGCGAGCCCACCTCGTTCGATGGGGCCGAAGGAGATGGGGCACCCGGGGATGGGCGTTTGTGCGGAGATCCTGCTAAGGTCGGCTTTGCCGATGCCCACCTGAGCGACGATGATGCTGTCGCGCAGATGGGGCACTGGAGTGTTCGCTGGTTATTGGGCGCTGGCTAGGATGGCCTTTTTGCGGGCGTAGACGATAGATTGCTCGGCGGTGACAGCGGCTCCGAGGACGCGGGTCTCGGGCTTGTCTTCGATGACTTCGAGCGTGTAGGCCTGCAGGGGGCTCATCTTGATCATCTGGTGCAGGTATTCCTTCAGCATGGGGAGCTCTACGAAGCCGACGTTGAAGCCGGTGAGGTAGAACTTGCCGGCTCCGGACATGTGGATGGAGTTGGCGATTCCGGCAGCGAGAGCCTTATGCCAGAGGTGGACGAACTTGAGGCAGCGCTCCGTTTCGGGGCCGGCGGGGCGCTGGCGGGCGGCGGCGAAGACCTCGTCGGGCTCCATGTCGAGGAAGCGGAGGCGCATGGCGCGGTGGCCCATGATACCTTCGATGTGGCCGCGTCCGCCGCAGCCGCAGAAGGTCTCCTTGTCATCGAGCGTGACGCAGGTGTGGCCGCCCTCCCAGACGCCTTGTGCGAAGGGATAGCAGCCGAAGCCGATGCCGATGCCGAGGGTCCAGACGCGGATCATGTGGTCGAGCTTGTCGTGCGAAGCGGCGAGCCCGGCGGCGATTCCGTCAGCGTCGTTGACGATGTTGACGGGGACGTCGATGCCTTCGCGGCGCAACTCTACGGTGAGAAGCTCGGCCATGCGGGCGCCTTTGAGCTGGGGGAGGTTGGGAGCTTCTTCGACGACTCCGTTGCGGACGAGGCCGGGGATTGCGACGCCGATGGCGGTGATGTCCTGGTGATTGCCACGAACGCGGAGGATCTGCTCGCAGATGACCTTGACGAGACCGTCGGTGTGGAGCTCGACGAGGCCAGATTCATCATCGTGATCTTCGGGGAAGCGGCAGAGATCGCCCTCGATGCGATTGTCGATGACCAGCCCTGCGATTACGCGCTCCGATAAGACGACGCCAATGGTCTTTGCCATGTGTGTACCAACCCCTCTTTACGATGCTAGACATGTTGCAAGACCGACAAAAAGTCTAAGTAAGACGAAGCTTTCAGCAAGTAATTGCGAGTCGAAAGTTAGCGGCTGGAGCGGGTCATTGTCAACTTGGTGGTGAGTGGCAGGGCGGTCAGAACGAAAGGCGGATTCTTGAGCTGTCAGTTATGAGCTATTCAGGTGACCGCTCAAGGCAAAGCTATTCGAATTTGCTGACGCGGTTGAGACCGTTGAAGGCTGCTACCTTGTAGCACTCGGCGAGTGTGGGGTAGTTGAAGACGGTGTCGATGAAGTAGTCGAGTTTGCCGCCGAGGGCCATGACTGCCTGGCCGATGTGGAGCAGTTCGCTGGCGCCTTCGCCGATGATGTGGACGCCAAGGATGGCGTGGGTCATGCGGTGGAAGATGAGCTTGAGGCGGCCGGTGGTATCGCCGCGAATCTGGCCGCGCGCAATCTCCCGATAAAACGCCACGCCCACCTCGTACGGCACGTCTTCGTCGGTAAGCTGTTCTTCGGTTTTGCCGATGAACGAAATCTCGGGTATGGTGTAAATGCCGTAAGGATAGTTCGCCGGATTCGATTGCAGCGGCTTGCCAAACGCGTGCGCGGCGGCAATGCGCCCCTGCTCCATCGAGACCGACGCCAGACTGGGGAAGCCGATCACGTCCCCGACCGCGTAGATGTGGGGCTGTTTGGTGCGGTATTCCTTATCCACCGCGATGCGTCCGCGCGAGTCCGACTCGATTCCAGCCGCCGCCAAATTCATTTCGTCCACATTGCCTTGCCGCCCGATAGCATACAGCAAAGCGTCGCCGGAGATGCGCTTCTT
>JAYVZU010000646.1:0-2828 GCA_043783075.1 Rhodanobacteraceae bacterium | reverse complement strand
CCGCCATTTCTTCAGAATACCAGCGACCATTTGCTTCCGCTGCCTCCACCCCGATACCATCAAAATTATGGAAGCCTCCTTTAGCAACGCCGCACGCCGTACCGAAGATATCGCCCTCGACCTGCTCAAGTTCGTCGCCTCGCAGGCCAACATCGGCACCAAGTCGACCGGATCTACAGGCTTCGTCGCGCCCTCCACCACCAAGTCCGAGGACCAGGTCGCCAGCCTGCTCGACCTCTACGCGCGCTGCCGCGAGGCCGTCGAAGCCCCACTCAGCCAGTAGTGCCTGACCAAACTCCATTGCGCATAGCCGTCGTCGGCGCCGGAGCCTTCGGGCGCAACCACCTCCGCGTCTACAGCGAGCTCACCCACCACTCTGTGCCCCATCTTCGGGACAGTCCCATCGTCCCTAAGGTGGGCATCGGCGAAGCCGACCCGTCAACTCCGCCCATAGAACTGGCAGCAGTCGTAGACCATGACTCAGCAACGGCCGCAGCAGCCGGGGAAAAGTACGGCATCCCGCACTTCACCTCCGTCGAAGCTCTGCTCGAAGCCGACCTGCATCTGAACGCCACCAGCGTCTGCGTCCCAACCATCCACCACCTCGCGGCCGCGCGTCCTCTACTCGAAGCCGGGCTCGACATCCTGATCGAAAAACCGCTCGCCCCGTCGCTGGCAGACGCCGACGCGCTGATCGCCCTGGCCGCACGGCACGGCTGCCTCATCCAGACCGGCCACCTGGAGCGTTTCAACCCCGCCGTCACCGCCGCCCGCTCACTCCTCAACCGGCCGATGTTCTTTGAAGCCCACCGCATGAGTGTCTTCACTCCGCGCTCGCTCGACGTCGATGTCGTCCTCGACCTGATGATCCACGACCTCGACATCGTGCTCTCGCTGGTCGATTCGCCGGTCCACGAGGTCCGCGCCGTCGGCCTCGCCGTCCTTTCCCCCACGGTCGATATCGCTAACGTTCGGCTCGAATTCCAGAACGGCTGCGTCGCCAACTTCACCGCGTCCCGCGTCTCTACAGAGCGCATCCGCAAGCTGCGCTTCTTCCAACCCCACCAATATCTATCGCTCGACTTCGCCCGTCAGGACCTGCTGCTCATCGACGTCACCGCCGCCGCTGGGCTCTCGATGTCGGAACTCACCGACTTGATCGCCCGGCACTCCAAGCCACAAGGCCCCGGCGAACACCCCACTGCGGGCCTAAGCATGTCGAAGATTCCCGTCGCTCCCGGCGAACCCCTCCGTCTGGAACTCGAATCCTTCCTGAACGCCGTCCGCACCCGCACCACCCCGTTGGTAGACGCCGAAGCCGGCCGCCGTGCGCTCCAGCTAGCCCTCGAAATCAACGCCGCAATAGCCGCCCACGCCCACCGCGCCGGCCTAAATACTTAACACCGATTTAAACCGATTTGAAAAACGATCTAAGAGACAGGAATCTATTGTCTTGATTGCTTTTCAAATCGTTCTAAATCGGTGTTTAGTCTCGGTTCTTACATCTTCTGAATCGGAATATTGTCCGGAATCTTCAACACAAACTGCTCATTATCCAGCTGCTGATTCAACGTCAGTTTATTGATCGTGATCTGCAGCGAATACTGGTCGATTGGCCGGCTGACCAGGATACTCATCGGAATATCGATATTGCCAAACCGCGTGTAATTGGCATACGTCACCATCGTCACCAGGCGTCCGGCTTGGTCATAGACGTCCTGTTGGTAGGGCTTCATCGTCACGCGGCTGATGTGAACCACGCGCACCGTCTCCAGAACATTTCCCGTCTTGATTCGGGACACCGTCAGATCGTAATCCGGCTCTTCGGTTAGCTCCTTCTTGCCCGGAGCCGCGGGCAAAATTCGCGAATCCTGCGTCAAAGTCACCAACTCCTCCGGCAAAACCGGCGGAACCAGCAGCGCATCGCGAATGATGTACGGCCGCAGATTTTCCAGCCCGTTTTTCGACGGAGACGCAACTTCCTGATCTGAACCGACAATCGCTTTACTCTTGGGCGGAATCAGCAGCTTGAAGTCCTTACCATCCGAAACCATGTCGAGCGCCAGCGACCGCACCACCGGAACCAGCATAAAGACCCGCATATCGTCTGGCTTGCGCATCAGGATATATCCCGAAAACTCCGGATACTCCTTGATCTCGCCCACAGAAGAACCGCCCACAGAAGCCTTGATATCGATAGCGGCATTCAATGACTTCACCGCGACATACTGCTCGGCGATCCGCTCATTCAACTGCTCCACCGTCGCATCCATCACCATCGGTGCCCGAACCGTTTTGTTGACCGACCGCCGATGAATCGTAAGCGAAAGACACCCCGTCAACGACAGCGCAGACGTTCCCACTACAGCGACGGTCAATACACGTCGCAGCCCGGCAAGCAGCAGAAGGCCCGACGAATTGTTCTGAATCAAAGCCTTCATCGTGAATAAAACTCGAAGTGCGACCTGAAACTCGACCAAACACAACAGGCCGCCGCCGACACGCAGAGGGTAGGACCCGTCCCGTCTGCGCATCCGAAGAACTGCGCTCAATTGATCGTACCTTGTTGGATGAGACGTAACCCGAGAACGCTTCGTCGGATTTTATTTTGCAGCAGGGTTAATTTTATCGGAGCCGGATCCTTACTTCCGCCCCTTCTCCGCCGCCCGGTATGCCTGCACTTGCTGCGCATGTTCCTTTAGATCGACCGAAAACCGGCTGTGCCCCTGTGCATCCGCAACAAAATACATAAAATCTGTCCGCGCCGGCTTCATCGCGGCCTTCAACGCCGCGATCCCGGGATTCGCAATAGGACCAGAAGGTAACCC
>JAYVZU010000645.1:0-2833 GCA_043783075.1 Rhodanobacteraceae bacterium | reverse complement strand
GAATTACGGCTGATTTATCTCGCTGCCGGATCAGCAGATTGACACACCAGAGCGCCATCAGCATCGCAAACCCGGCCGTGACGTAGATTGAGAGTCCGAATGCGCTGGCTGCTGCGATGCCTGCCAGAATCGTTGCCGAGAGCTGGTCCCGTCTTGTGGAGCTACTCCGCGCCCTCCACAACAGGAGAAACGCTGCCAGACAGCACAGGAGCGCCGCCAAATGGTTGGGAACCCACAGAATGGTATCGAACCATGAAGCCACTTGATCGGCTGACCACCACTCCAGATCGCCGCTGAAGTCGTGGTGAACAAACAGGTTATACAAGACCGGCAGGATATCCAGCCCAGTGATGGTCAGGAGCAGCATCGCGACGAGAATGAACCTGTACAGGCGATCTTTGACTTGAAGGAAATACCGCGCGTACACCGAGATCATAGCAGTGAGGCCGATGCCAGCCCAACAACTGCTTGCCATCAGCGCCTGTCGAGCCGTGACGTGCGCAAGCTTCATGCAGACGGCACATAGCGCATACCAGAAGTAGTAGTAGCGCATCGGCGACGCGGCACCCGGGTGGTAGAGAGGATTCTGCGGCGGAATCCCACTGTGGGCGATGCCATTTGTAAAGGCGACTCGGTAGGCCTGATCCAAAACCGATACGCTGAAGTAAAGCCGATTCCCTACCTGGATGTCGACCAGTGAGCCAACGATAACCAGAATGCCAAACACGAGAAAGGCCGCGAGGGCGATTGTGTCTCGATTGACCGGGAGAGTGAGCTTGCGGTGGCCGGCCAGAATGAGCACCAAAGCAATGCAGCCGACCGCGCCAACGCCTACGGCAACCGCGCCAAGCGGTACGACTCGCCCAAGAAGGATTGCAAAGACCGGCGATACGGCAAACGACAGAACAACCGCTGAGGCGATCCGCGCCAGAAAATTCAGCTTCCTAAATCCAAACAGGTTAATAGCCGATGCGAGGACATACCCCGGCGCAAAAAAAAGACACGCGAACCCTACCATGGCTCGCATCGCACCGACTATGTCCTGCATCATGAAGTTCGTCATCGGTGAGTTGAGCAGAGTTTAGCACCGCAGCCAAGCCGTCCCGCTACAATCAGAGCGATGGAATCTAACTCTCAACTTCCTACGCGCATCCTTACCCGGCAAACACTGTTGTTGGACGCCGACGACACTCTGTGGGAGAACAACGTCTACTTTGAGCGAGCGATCGCGGCCTTCATCACGTACCTCGACCATCGCGTACACACCGCCGAAGAGGTTCGTTCACACCTGAACGGTGTTGAGAAAGCCACGATTGCGCAACATGGATACGGAATGAAGAGCTTCCGCCGATCACTCGTCACTTGCTTTGAACAGTTGACTGACGCACCGTTGACCACTGAAAAACATCGCCGCATCGAGAGCTTTGCGGAGTCGATCGCGGAACAGGAGATCGAGTTGCTGCGCGGGGTCGAGGCGACCCTGCCCCTGCTCGCCCAGCGGCATGAACTTCACATGGTCACCAAAGGCGATCTCGCCGAGCAGAACGACAAGCTTGACCGCTCCGGTCTGCGGCCGTGGTTCACCGAGGTTGAGGTACTGGCAGAAAAGAGCGAGCCTGCATATCGCGGACTTGCCGACCAGCATCGGTTCACTCCGGAGACAACCTGGATGATCGGCAACTCCCCACGCTCCGACATCAACCCGTCGTTGGCCGCCGGTTTGAACGCGATCTTCATTCCCCACGACTTTACGTGGGTACTGGAGCATGAGGTGGTGGACGCTCCGCCGGCCGGACGCAGGTTGCTGGAACTTGCATCATTCTCTGACCTGCTGCTGCACTTCTAAGGGTTCGACAGATGCTATACTGAATTTCGGATTGCACGTCACACTAAGACACCATGAACGACCGGCTTTCATGCCTGGTTTGCCAAGGTTCTAAGCGGAGGTGGCGAAATTGGCAGACGCACTAGCTTGAGGTGCTAGCGCCGCAAGGCATAGGGGTTCAAGTCCCCTCCTCCGCACCAATATTTAGAATCAATGATTTACAGACGGCCAGCCCACTCGGGCTGGCCGTTGGTTTTTGCTACTGTCACGGTTTTTGTCACTGTTGCGAAAATGTCACGTTCCCTGACACGTTCGCATTTACTTTCGTCGTCGAAGGCGCAACTCATCGGCGAGCGCGGAAGCGCCTGCCGACTTTTTGGGGCGCGCGATTTCTATCAACGCGATGGGTCCTTGGCGAGGGCCCCGCGTATCGCTCAGGGCGGCCTCAGCACTTGCAGAAGCGCGAATTGAGACCGACTTTAGCAAGGTTGGATTCGCGCACCCTCTGAGGCAGCGAACGGCCTTGCCAGTCCACAAAGATCAAAACGAAGTCCTCGCTTACCGCTTCCCTCTCCCGAACGATTACGCGACCCTCGGCCATCTCTCCATGGCTTTCGCCGATGCTCTCTAAGAACTGATTCGAGTAGGCTACTCGGTCGCCGGGGTTCAGACTCAGTCCTACACCATCAGCGCGACGAGTACCCATAGCTCGGCGTATGCGGCCAACTCTTTCACAGCTACTCCTTCGGTGTATTCCATCGTCGGGGCGAATTCTATGTCCATCGCAATCACCGGAGCCGAGCAGGCAACCTCTACTGCGCCGGGGTGCTCCTCCGGTGGATGCAAGGAGTTCCTCTTCAGTCCGTCGGGGTCGATTCTCGCGGTGGTACAGAATGGTGCGTTGCTCAAGGGGACGCTGCCTCTGCCTGGGGGCGACACCGCGATCTATAATGCGAGTGGCTTGAATTATCTTCGCCATACCGATTACCTGAACTCCAGCCGACTGGC
>JAYVZU010000644.1:0-2835 GCA_043783075.1 Rhodanobacteraceae bacterium | reverse complement strand
CCGTTTGAAAATCGACGATACCAATCTGCACCTGGCGCAAAGCAACATGGGCTCGCCCGCGCAGGACCGGCGTCAATGAAATGAGATCGTACTGCCTTGCCGCGGTCAGAATCTCCAACGCTGCGGTCGGGTCCTGATCATGGAGTGCCATTCCCGCCTTGATGTCCGCGACGTAGAAGCCCTTAACGGCAAAGCTCTGCGGATAAGACTGCTGGAGATCTTCCTCCATCTTTTGTGCGCGTGCTGCATTTCCGCACAAGGCATCCGCCATGCCTACGTTGAACATAGCCGTGATGCCCTTGGGACGAGCATCCGCCTCGCCAGCCATTGCTAGCGCCCCCTTGCAATCTCCGAGGAGGGCCAGGTCGATTGCGCCCTGCGAGAGCAGGAAGCCAGCTGCGGATTCCAGACCCTTGACCTCCATGCCTAACGCTGCACGGTTCCTCCAGAGCTCTGCGCCTGCCGTCAGGCGGCCTACGTTGTCGAGGTAGATGCCAAGGTTCCAATCGGTGCGGAAACCCGTCGTAGAGCCTTGCAAGGCACTCACGGCTGCGTTGACGTCAGCGTCACGACCCTCGAGGTATGCGGTCGTCAGTGCACCACCAAGATGGCCTGGACCAAACTTTTGGACCTGCGCGTCCATCTGTCCGGCTCCCGCATAACGGTCAAGACCAAGAAGTGAGTTCTCCGCCTGGATGTAGGCATCGACGTTGAATGGATCTTCGGCGATTGCCTGCTGCGCGGTCTGCAATGACTCTGCAACGCGGCCTTCGAGACGCAGGCATCGCGCAAGCTTTTCGAGTGCGTCCGCGTCGTGTGGATTGCTGGTAACCCACTGCCGGATGATGGTTGCTGCGCGGGCATAGTCTCCGCTCGCATTCATCTCGTACTCAAACTGCGCAATTGCTTTCGTCCGCGGGCTGGCATTGTCTGCTGCAGCGAGAGCCAGCTTTGCAGCCTCGGCGGCCGCTACCTCCGCTCTTTGCTTCCGGTACAGAATCACCAGGCGCAACTGGGCCTGCACGAACTTCGGCTCGATCGATGCTGCCTGCTGGTAAAACCGTAACGCATCCAGAGTCTTGCCAGCGGATGCCGATAGGTCGCCCTGACTTAATGCGTGTAGAGCCTCCAGGCTGCTGGTGGCTTCCTGATTGAACACATTGCTGGACTTTGAGATCGAATCGCTGCTCTCGCCCATATTGGAACGAAGTGTCGTAGCGAGGTGGTCAATGACGCCGGGAACCTCCTGCAGGCTCGGCACGTGCTCATCCGCGCTGAGCAGAACGTCATTGGAAGCGGTGTTCAGAAGATCGATGTGAATCTGATAGGGGGCGCTCGTACCCGTAACTTGACCAAAGATATACGCCTTAGCCTGCAGCTTTTCCGCCGCTTTACGCGCTACGACCTGTCCCGGAGCATCCGTTGCATCCGGTGCCACCTGTCGAATGGCTCGCCGATAGGAATCAACCTGGCTCAACCGAATGTACGGGGATTCGGCGAGTGCAATCTGTAACGAGGTTCCGATTACGCCGTCCAGCGCACTGTCGCCGGTTCTGTTCTCAACTTCTGTTACGACAAGACCATCCTGACTATTCAGAACCGTGGTGCGGAAATGTCCACGTTTGATGAAGAACAGAACAGCAAATAGTATGACGAGCAGTCCGACTACCGCCATTCCGATCTGTCCGACACTCATGCCCGGACGTCGGACCCTTGACGTGACTCGCCTGCTGGAATCCTGATCCGGGGGCACCATGGAAGCAGCGAACTCGCTGCTTTCCGTGACCGGCGGTGTCCAGACGGGCAGTAAGTCGCCGTTCGACTCAACGCCAACCATCGCGGCGGGCTGGATTTGATTTTGGACACTTCCAACTGCCGCCACCGCTGGAATGTCAGCAGGCGGCGCCGGTGAAGGGTCATTGCGAGGCATCCGTGCAACCGGGCGAAGGAACATTGGTTCCCCGCCAGACGTGCGCGGAGCCGGACCAGCCGATGCGGGCACAGAGTTTTGGGCAGCCCGTGATGGATCTACTTGTGAGTCGGAGCTTTTGCGCCCTGTCCGCTTTTCTCTCGCAACCGGATCAGCTGCGCGGACAAGCGGAACGCTGGAGGTCGCCTTGCGCAACCAACCGCCCCCCTTCTCGCCAACTTTAGCCAGAGCCTCTTCCAGCTCCTGCGCGGTCTGGTAACGCTGCGTCCGCTCCTTCGACATCAACTTGAAGATGATCCGGTCCAGATCCCGCGGAATCGCCTCATTCCAGTTGCGAACCGACTCGGGATGCTGGTTCAAAAGCTGCACAAACACCAGGGCACTGGTGGCACCGGGGAACGGTATTCGCCGGGTTGCCATCTCGTACAGTACGACCCCAAGGGAAAAGAGGTCGGAACGCGAATCCAGCACTTCCCCGCGGGCCTGCTCCGGCGACATATAGGCCAGGGTGCCCACCGTGGCTCCGGCAGCGGTCAAATCGAGAGAACGGTTGGTTCTCGCGCCCAGGACTCCACCCTGAAATTTGGCCAGCCCAAAGTCGAGGACCTTGGCTTGGGTGCTGCCGTTTGGTTTATCGACCAGAAAGATGTTTGCGGGCTTGATGTCCCGGTGGATCACGCCTTTGGCATGCGCCGCGCCAAGCGCCTCGGCAACCTCGCGAGCGATCTGCAAAATCTCGTCGAGTTGAATGGTGCGGTAGTCAATCAGGTCCTTAAGTGTTTGTCCCTGAAGGAGTTCCATTACGAGGTAGGGTTCCCCGTTTTGCTCTCCGATATCGAAGATCGTACAGATATTGGGGTGATTCAGAGCGGAAGCAGCGCGTGCCTCGCGCAGGAATCGCTCCC
>JAYVZU010000643.1:0-2836 GCA_043783075.1 Rhodanobacteraceae bacterium | reverse complement strand
GCGCTGCCTGGTTATGTGGGAGTCCATCAGCAGAAACTGCCATGCCGGCGACGTGCGTTTCGAGATGATGCCGTAGTCGCCGCCATGGATGGTGATGTCGTGCGCCTGATTTCCAACATCCTCAATACCCGCGCGTCCTTTGCCGGCGTCAATGTTGATGTAGGCCAGAAACGAGTGCTGTGCCACATGGAACCGTATCGCGATAGCTGCAGGATTGCCGTCGCCAATCTCGAAGTTGATATTGCTGAGCGCGCTATAAAACGTAAACTCATTGGCATCGACGACGGGGCTGTCTCCGGTTGGCCTACGCGAGGCGAACTGCACCATATAGCGGCCTGTCCCAAGGAAACCATGCCCCTGCTGGAAGCCGGGCGTGTTCGCCGCAAGAATCAGCGTTGGTCGATGCGCACCGTACCCGATCAGCCTAATCCCCGACCACAAATAGACAGTGTGCGACAGGCGGTAGTGGCCCTCGGCAAGAAATAGGATTCCCTCGCCAGTGGTCTCCTGCACACGGTTGACAGCTGCCTGCAGCGCATCGGCATCGTCCGAGATTCCATCGCCATGCAGACCCGCAACGCCGGGGCGCGCATCGACGGCACGAGGGTCATCCGGGCGTTGCAGATAGACCGATTGCGCTGCGGCCACGACTGGCAGCACCGAAAAACACAGGAACAACGCAAACCGAATCCGACGATAGGCTGGTGCGATAAAGGGGTATCTCATGGAGCAGCCATCTTACGACAGCCCAATGACATCTAGTTTCTACTGTCGCATCTGGCGGGGCACGGTGTACCCGTCCAATGCGACCTCCGCCTCCAGAAGCCGGCGGACACGGGTCTTTCGGTTTGCTGTTGTATCTGGCGGTAGAAGCGACAAGCCTTGCCGGGCTGTCGCGATTGCCTGCTGCGGTTGCCCGGCTTCACGGTAAGCCTGCGCTAACAGCAGCAGCAGCCCCGGGTTTTTGTGATGGGTTATGTTGATGCCGCGCTCCGCCCAACTGATCGCCTGCCGAGCATCTCTCAGCGTTGCCGGCTGTACGTTTAGAAATGCAGAGATCGCAAACTCAAGATCCTGCAGTGAGGCATTCGCCTGATCTGCCGCCTTCTTCAGCAACTCCAGGGAATCTCTGGTCGCCGAAGTCGCAGCAGTTGCGTGAACCATGTTGCGCACTGTATTGAGACGGATCATCACGTTGGCAAGCTCCGTCTTGAACTCCCCTCGGTCGGCGGCCTGCTTCGCCAATTCTCGCAGGATTTCGGCTTCCTGCTCGAGCCGATCCGTAGCCAGACGCAGGTTGCGAAGGCGGTCCGCTGGTACGTCGGCCAAAATCGGGTTGGCCGCATAGGCGTAGCTGTCGGCCTCGGCGTCGAGCCCGCGCTTCATGTCGCCGAGCGCCAGGGGATCGTGCCGGTCGGCAGAGAGCAACTCACGAAATTGCGTTGCGCTCATCTCGAACAGAGGGGATGCCTGCGAATATTCACCAAGCTCCGCCAGCGACATCGCTTGCTTACGGATGAGAATCGCGTGCAAGCGGCGTTGAAACAGCTTCTTCTGTTCTGTCTGCGGCAGACTATCCAGAATGCTGGACGCCAGCCGAAACTCCGCTAACGACCGCGCGGGATCGACTTCGGAATTCACGCTCCCGATGTGAAGGTGCATGTATGCGGGACCGCGGCGGGCAGCCATATAGTTCGGGTCAAGTTGGATGGCACGCTCATCCAGAGCAAGCGAACGCCGGTAAGCCACCAATCCAGTCTCCGAATTGGCCAGTCCGTCATCCTGGCATAGCTCATCTCCCAAGGTCTGGATCGCGGTCGATGCTTCCATGATCAGCTTCGGCGTCACGCCTGGTAGTACGATCAAGCGCTCGTATGCGTCTGCTGCCGAGCGCAGCGCTGCGACTGCATCGTCCACTCGGCCCATGCCGGCCAGAGTTTCGCCGCGTTCTTCGGTCGTATGGACGAAGGCGCGAAGAACTTCAATATCGCGTGGATTTGCGTCGGCGAGCGGCTTCGCCAGTGCCAGAGCCTTGTCAAAGCTTCGCAAGGACCCGCCGCTATCGCCAGATTGTGGGCGTAGCCGTTACCTTGTACGTCGCCCAGCCGTGTATAGGCGCCGATCAAATCCAGATTCGTCTGGCGATCTCCATGCGCATCGCTGGCCATACGATTCAGATGCTGCAGTAGCGGGTGATGAGCAGGTTCTGCGCGCCGCTGGAGCTGGGAATGTCTTTCAGCGCGGCATCAAGCTCCGTCAGCAGGCTGTTGCTCAACTCCCGCAGGTCGGCGGAGCGGGCCTCCGCAATGCACCGCTGCTGATTCGGCACGCGCGACTGCCACAAGATCCCACCAATCCCCAGCAGTAGCGTCAAGCCGATGACGCTCGCAGCTCCGACTGCAATCCTGTTGCGTCGAATAAATTTGGTGGCAAGGTAACGCGCAGAACCCCGCTGAGCCTGCACCGGACGCCCATCCAGATAGGCCTGAATGTCGGACGAGAGTAGATCGACGGTGCATAACGTTGACCAGGCTCCTTGCGCAACGCCTTCATCACAATCGCATCCATGTCCGGATCGATCTTTCCATTGATGGAGCGCGCGCTTGGCTTTGCGGGCTGCTCGTTGCAGATGACCCGCAGCATCTCGGCTGTACTGAACTCCTTCAACTCGTACGGTGCGACGCCGGCAGCCAGCACATACAGCAACACGCCAAGCGAATAGATGTCCGATGCCGTGGTAATCGGCTCGCCGAGAACCTGCTCCGGACTTGCGTACTGTGGCGTATAGGCTTGAATCCCTTGCCGGGTCCACTCCACCATTTGGAGACTCTCAATT
>JAYVZU010000642.1:0-8515 GCA_043783075.1 Rhodanobacteraceae bacterium | reverse complement strand
CGGAGGTGCCGACGATGGAAAGGAACTCGCCGCGAGCAACGTCGAGATCGACGCCCTGCAGCGCTTCGATATCCACATCGCCCACGCGAAAGACCTTGCGCAGATCCTGTACCTGGATAATTGGCGCACACACGACCGGTACCGGAAGCGGTTCGAGATTCTGGAAGGCGACCGTTTGCTTATCACTCATAGCTGAGGGCCTCCGTCGCGTCCTGTTTCACCGCGCGCATGGCTGGAATGATGGTGCCGAGTAACGCGCCAAAGATCGCAATCCCGGCCGCGATACCCCACCAGCCATACACCGTCTCCTGCACTAGGGACGCGGGAACAGCATGCGCCATCAGCCACTGCGTCCCGTACGTCAGCAAAATCCCGAAGATAGTCCCGAAGATGGCGATGAGCAGCGTCTCGCGGAACAAAATATTGAGGATGTACCCTGGTCCCGCCCCGACGGCCTTCAAAATGCCGATCTCGCGCGTCCGCTCCAGAACCGCCGTATACATCGCCATGAAGACAACGATGAATCCAACGATCGTCGCGACGGCGATGACCACATAGATAAAGTCTTTCAGCATCGGAATGGAGTTCACCGTGAGCTGCGACGTAAAGTCCTCAACGGTGTAGATCATGTAGCCGTGTTCCGGGTCGCCCGGATTCAGCTTCTGCTTCAGCGTCTCGACGAACGCGTCGGACTTGCTCGGATCAGAGAGCTTCAGGTAGATGGCGGAGATGTGGCCTTCGCTGCCGGTAAGCTTTTGCAGAGTGTCTTTGCGAACCAGCATCCGAGCCAGTTTGCCGGACTCGTATACGCCCGCAACGTGCCAATCGTGGTTGATCAGCTTAATCTGGTCGCCCGGCTTGAGCTGCTTCTGTCGCGCATAGAACTCGTCGACGATGATGTCGTCTTCGCCCTTCAGCGGTCCGCCGGAGAGGAACTTGAAGCCGCCGGCCTTGACATCCGGGGGTTCTGGATCGCCAGCCTTGCGCCAGACGCTGGCCATCTTGTCGATGACATCGAAATCTACGCCCTGAATCGTGTCAAACCCGCCGATACCCTGCACGATCGTTCCCGTAGAAAGCGTCACACCCGGCATCTCGCCGAGAACCGGTACGACCTTCTCCGACATGGGAGCCGACGACAGGCTGATCGTCGACGAGCCCGGAGGCCGCACGAAAATATCTGCCCCGATGCCGCGGGCACGACGTGCGCTGGCATCCAGCGTGCCGTAAGACACCCCCACCAACGTGAGGATCATGGTGACTTCAACGCCAATAGCGAGTACGGACAGGAATGTCCTGAGCGGACGGTGGCCGAGGTTTGCGAAGATGAGTTTGTTGACCAAGAGTCTGAGTATATCGGAGTGAGCGGGTTAGCGCTGCACTCCGGTGGTTGGCTTCTTGGGTCCGCCGTGGGCAGCAGGTGTCTTGGCTGCGGTCTGGTTTGTTGCCTGGGCGGGCGTCTGCGCCAGCGTACGGTCGATGACGGCGTAAAGCTGCGCCACATCAACAACTTGCGTCCAACCGCGCGGGCCCAGCACGATGATCGTCGGCGTATGCTGCACGCCCATCCGCTCGCCAAGCCGCTGGTCTGCCGTAACTTCCAGCCCGAACAAGCTGTCTACACCGAGCGCAAACGGCGCAGTCTTGCCATGCTTCGAGAACCAGCTGCGCGTAAAGCCCTGCAGGTCTTCCTTGCTGTTGATCGACGCCTGTGCGGCGAAGACGTCCAGCCGGTACTGCTGTGCCATCTCCGGAGATACCTTGTCCTGCAGGTAGCGCGCAGTGATCGCCGCGTCACGGCTCCAGATGTGCTGCGAGAGCGGGAAGTCATGGCGGATGTACGGAATCTTGTACCGCTCGATTGCCTGGTGCACGATGGGAGCGGCGTGGGCGCAGGCCGGGCACTCCAGGTCTTCAAACTCGAAGATTGCGGCTTTCGCGCCTTCCGGCAGCTTCAGCATGGAGGTGTCTCTGAACTGGTCTCCCTGTCCACCGGCCGAGGCCTGAGCGTGCGCAGCAAAGGGGAGAGAAAGGAGAACGGCGGCGGCGAGGGTTGCGAGGGAAAGTTTTGTCGTCAGGCGCATAGAGGTCGTAACTTTCATTTTAGACGGATGAAGAACCGTTTACGCTGCAACGAATCATTTTGAAGCTATTTCGCAACCAGAAGCCGGACATGACACTCTAATCATAGTGATCGAAATAAGACATCTAGTTCCTTCAGTCAAGGCGACCGTGAGGTTTGCCGCGATGGCAATCTGCGCCAGTTCCTGTGGTAGCTCCGCCGCGCAGCAGCAGCTGGCGCAGGCAGACCTGCCCGTCGCCCCCAGCGCAGTCGTGCGACCGCTCAAGCTCACCGGCGGTGTAGCAATTGAAGCCGAGCAGCCTGGCATTACGTCGCTGACGCTGGACGAAGCCATCGCCATCGCGCTGAAGAATAACAACGAAGTGAAGCTCCGGTTGCAGCAGGAGAGGTTCGTCTACGGCCAGCAGCTAACGGCGCTGAATACCCTGCTCCCGATCATGAAGGCGTCGGCGTACGCGCGCGCGCAGGAGATCAACCTGGCCGCGATGGGCTTCAAGCCTGGGTCGGTGAAGATCCCCGGGGTATCGTCGAACTTCCCCAGCATCGTCAAAGTGAACACCGTCAATATGCAGTTGTCCGCTTCAACGACACTGTTCAACGCTCCAGCATTTTTCCTCTACCGCGCGACCGAAAAGGCCAAGGAAGCCACTAACTGGGCAACCCTGAGTGCGCGAGGCGGGGTTGTAGTGCAGGTCGGCGCAATGTACCTGCAGGTTCTGGCTGACGAGTCCATGGTCCGCAACGCACAGGCTCTGCGGAAGCAGAATGAGCTGGTCTACCAGCACGCTAAAGCTTCCAAAGAAGCAGGTGTCGGCATTAATCTCGACGTCCTGCGGGCCCAGGTTGAGTTGCAGAATGAACAGCAGAAGCTGGTGCAGGCTCAGAATGCAGTCGCGAAAGATAAAATCCGGCTGAACCGCGAGATGGGGCAGCCCGCCGGGCAGGAGCTTCACCTCGTCGACGCAATTCCCTACTCCGATTACGACGCCGATTCCAGCGACCAGGCAATCAAAGCTGCGCTCGCCACGGCATACGAAAAGCGCAAAGACCTGCGGCAGTTGGAAGCCCAGATGGATGTCGCACACGAAACGTCCGTCGCCCTGCGTTACGAGCGGCTGCCGACCCTCGCCTTCGGAGGATACTACGGCGTGCTCGGCGAAATCGGCGGCCTCTACCACGGCGATTTCGTCGCGCAGGGCCAACTGAGCATCCCGGTCTTTCAGGAAGCGCAGATCCGTGGCCAGAAAGAGATTGCGGCAGCTCAGGAGCGGGGCCTTGGCCACCAGATCGATGGGCGCAAATCGCAGATTGAAGCGGACATCCGCTCCAGCCTGTTGGACGTGCAGTCGACCGCGGCGGTCCTGAAAGTGGCTCGGAGCAACGTCGATCTCGCGCAGGAGGCTCTCACCGACGCGACCCTTCGCTTTACCGGCGGAGTCGACGACAACCTGCCGGTGGTCAAGGCGCAGACCACACTCGAAGGCGCACAGGCCCGCGTGATCCAGGCAGAGTTCAACTACAACTACGCCAAGCTGCTGCTCGCCCGCAATACCGGCGTGGTAGAGACCCAGTACAGGACCTACCTCGGCCACTAAAGCGAATTTCCAGTAGCTATCCGCGCGATCCTGTTTTTTGTTTGTCATCCCGTAGGGATTTGCTTTTGTCCTTGCTCTGTACCAGCCTGAAATTCACTTCAGCGACCGGTATCCAGTGCATCCCTTTGGGAAGTGTGAAACCATACTTCTAAATGGCTAGTGCGAATACAGCGTCACGGACGGCGAATGGATTAGAAACCGAGACTGCGGAGCCTCCCTCAACGCCGCCCAGCGCCTTCAAGTCGCGCGACTTCCGCCTGTATCAGGCGGCTCGCCTGATGGTGATTCTGGGCGCCGAGGCACAGTCTGTCGCGGTGGCCTGGCAGGTGTATCAACTGACCCACTCCGCCCTGAGCCTCGGCAATACCGGCCTCGCGCTCTTCCTCCCCGGACTCTTGTTCATGCTTCCCGCTGGTCACGTCGCCGACCGCTACGACAAGCGGTACGTCATCCTGACCTGTTATCTACTGCAGGCAATCTGCACGGCTGGCCTGCTCTGGATCTCGATGCGCCAGATCTCCAGCATTCTTCCCATCTACGCCGTCTTATTCCTCATCGGCACTGGTCGTTGCTTCTCCGGCCCGGCAGCCAGCGCGATGCTCCCGATGCTCGTCCCCAAGGGCAGCTTCGTCAACGCCGTCACCTGGGGCGCGACCATCTACCAGACGGCCAACGCCACCGGGCCGATGGTCGGTGGAATCCTCTTTACCGCGAGTCTTGTCGCCTTCGGTCCCAGAATCTCTGCATGGCATGGCGCGCCGATCGTCTACGTCTTTACGCTCCTCATGCTCTGCAGCTTCATGGTGCTGGTAGGAATGATCCGCGTTCGAGCCGTATCCGGTCCCCAGAAAGCGTTTAGCTGGACCACGGTACTGGCAGGATTGAAGTACGTCGCGCGGACCCGGCTGCTGCTCGGCTCCATCTCGCTCGATCTCTTTGCCGTGCTCCTCGGCGGCGCGGTTGCACTGATGCCAATCTTCGCCGAAACAGTCCTGCACGCCGGTCCCAAGGGTCTCGGCTTATTACGCGCAATGCCCAGCCTGGGGGCGCTCGCCGTCAGCATCACGCTCATCCTGAAACCCATCAAACGCAAGGCCGGCAAACTGATGTTGACCTGCGTCGGCATCTTCGGCGTTGCAACTGTGGTCTTTGGTCTCAGCCACAGTCTTTGGGTCAGTATGGTTGCGCTGCTGCTGGTCGGTGCCAGCGATATGGTGAGCGTCGTCATCCGGTCCAGCGTGTTGCAACTCGCAACACCGCCAGAGATGCGTGGCCGCGTCAGTGCCGTGAACTGGCTCTTCATCGGCGCATCCAACGAGTTTGGCGAGTTCGAAAGCGGCCTGACCGCGCATTGGTGGGGTGCCGTCCCCGCCGTCGTCATCGGCGGGATATCCTCTGTGGTCGTCACCTTTGCAGCATCGTTTCTGTTTCCAGCTCTGCGACGCGCAGATCAGTTAACCTCCGAAAGCCTGATGGAAGCAGAGTTGGAACTCGCTCAGGCCGAGCCGATCGACTAGCCGACGTTGTGCGAAGTAGATGATTGCATTGACTTAATACGGAACGGGTAGAATGCGACTGTGGAGGGCCCATGAAAAACTGGCAAAAAATCACCGCAACCGTCTGTCTGGTCAGCTGGACCTATTGGGGCTACGCGTATATCAAACACAAGCGCGTTCAGGAGAACACCAAAGCCAAGGCCGCTGCAAAGCTCACCATTAAAAAACGGAACCCGACAAGCAGCAACGATCCAGATGAACAGGTCCTGCTGCGCGTGGAGCACCCTTCGAACCTCCAGGACGAGAAAAACCTGAAGGGCAGAACCATGTGGGTGAGCGCCGGCGGCCAGATGGACTTCTACCCGTTCAACGGCAGGGCCGTCGATTTCACACGGCCTGCGGGAATCCTTCTGGGGGCCCAGAAAATCCTGATCAAGGATGCCGTCGAGCAGGTCGTGCCAAAGTCCCTCGGTGCGAGATTTCCGGATGCCGACGCTGAAGTACTGCTCATCTTCACACTGCCCGACGACCCGCGAAATCCAACCAAAGAGTATGGAGTAGCCGTCGGGGACCGTGAAGGCCGAGACTACAACGTCATCACCGACCAACTCTTCTTCTACGACGATCCCCACCAGATGTACGCCTACTGGGGACCCAAGGTATGGGATTCCATCGACAACCACATCGCCAGCATCGGCATGACGGAACGTCAACTGCAATTCTCGCTAGGCCAGGTAAGCACGCCCCGCGGAGACATTATGGGCGACCGGTCAGTCGAGTTCGACAACCAGGGCAAGCCCAAATTAGTGACGTTTTCAAACGCTAAGGCCAGCGAAATTCGCGACGAAAGCCGGTAACGGTAGCGGGGAGAATGGAATGAATAAGGGTCTAAAGATTGGGTTGATCGCGTTGGGAATTTTGGCAATAGCGGTTTGCGGGCAGCTCTTATACCTGCACAATCGCAACGTCGAGGATCAGAAGAAGAAGCCAGCGGAAGTCGTCTCGAAGATCGACCCGGACGACATGGCCACCTACGCCCTGAAGCATGAACACCCAATGTCGCTCAAGGACGAGAAGGACCTCAAAGGCCGCAACCTGTGGATGAGCGCAGGCGGCCAGATGGACTTCTACCCCTACACCGGACACGTCGACTACGCCCACTCCGCCGGCGTATTGCTCGGCGCGGAGAAGATTCTGGTCAAGGATGCAGTCGAGCAGGCCGCGCCAAAGTCCGCCGCATTCCGCATTCCGCAGGGCGACAAGCAGGTGCTTCTCGTCTTCACGCGTCCAGACAGCCCCGACCCGAAGAAAGAGTACGCCGTACCTGTCGGCTACAAGCAGGGCGGTGACTATGCGTTCGAAACCGACAACATCTTCTTCTATGTCGACCCGCACCAGACCTTCTCCTACTGGAGCCCCGAGATCTGGAAGGCGATCGACGAGCACCGCGCGATTCTCGGGATGAAGGAGAGCCAGGTGCAGATAGCGCTCGGCCAGATCAGCAAGCCGCACGGCGACATCATCGGCGACCGCAGCGTCTGGTACGAAGCGCAGGGCCACCCCAAAGTCATCACCTTCGAACACAACAAGGCAACGAACATCGTGGATGGAGCCAACTAGCGCAAGTCGTGTTACCCTTCAGCCATTCCAAAAGGTCAGAAGGGACGACGCAATGGCAGACTTTGAAGGCATCAGTGTAAGCAGACGTGGATTTGTTCAGGGTGCGGTAGCAAGCGCCGCCCTCGCAGCAGTTCCCGCAAAGGCTTTTGGCGCGGCATACGACCCCGCCGACAAAGCTGCAGTGCTCGCCCAGATTCCCGGCATGCACGACGTCAACGTCAAGCGACTGCAGAATTGGATTGCGCTCCCCTCCATCGCCGCCATGGACCTGAACTACCCCGCCGGCCCCGAGTACATGGCAAAGCTCGCCCGCGAAGCCGGATTCACCGGCGTCAAGCTGATCCCAACCTCCGGCAAACCCGGCGTCTTCGGCAAGATCGACGTCGGTGCCAAAACCACCCTCGGCATCTACTTCATGTACGACGTCAAGCACTTCGACCCCACCGAGTGGAGTTCGCCCCCACTCGAAGCCCGCCTCATCAAAAAGGAAGGTCTCGGCACCGTCTGCATGGGGCGCGGCGCCGTCAACCAGAAGGGGCCGGAAAACTCCTTCCTCAGCGCGCTCGCCGCGTTTAAGTCCGCAGGCAAAAAACTCCCCGTAAACCTCGTGCTCGTCTGCGAGGGCGAGGAAGAAATCGCGTCGCCCAACTTCCACCAGATCGTCCAAACCCCCGAAGTTCTCGCCGAACTGAAGAAGTGCGAAGGAGTCTTCATCCCCGAGGCCGGCCAATCCAAGGACGGCAGCGTAGAGGTCTCGCTCGGCGCGAAGGGCGTCGTCGAAGTCTTCCTCGTCTCCAGCGGAGAAAAATGGGGCCGCGGGCCCAAAGCAGACGTCCACTCCAGCCTCGAAGCCCAGCTCGACTCCCCCACCTGGCGCCTCGTACAGGCTCTCAACACGCTCATCGAAAAAGATGGCCACACCCCCGCCGTCGAAGGCTTCTTCGAGAAAGCCAAGCCTCTGAGCGACGTCCAGAAGAAGATGATTCAGGAACACGTCGCCAAGACCACCGAAGCCGCCGCGATGAAGAACCTAGGTGTCCAGCACTGGCTCCGCGACGTCAGCTACCTCGAAGCAAACTACCTGCTCGAAGGCCAGCCCACCATCAACATCGAGGGCCTCGTCGCCGGCTACACCGGACCCGGCGGCAAGACCGTCCTGCCCCATCGCGCCGAAGCCAAAATCGACATGCGCCTCGTCCCCGACATGACCGCGACCGACACCCTCGCCAAACTGAAAGCCCACCTCGTCAAACACGGCTTCGCAGACATCGACGTCCAGCTAGGCGGCGGCTACGACCCCACCACCACCGACGCCTCCAGCAAACTCATCCAGCTCCAACTAGCCACCTACCGCAAGCTAGGTCTGGAGCCAAACCTATGGCCCCGCAGCGCCGGATCATGGCCCGGCTGCGTCTTCACCGACGCCCCGGTAAACCTGCCCGCCGGCCACTACGGCCTCGGCAACGGCTACGGCGCCCACGCCCCCGACGAGTACTACCTCATCGACTCCACCAACCCCAAAGTGCAAGGCCTCGACGGCGCCGCCGCCAGCTTCGTCGAATACCTCTACGCCTGGGCGTAGAGGTATTCGCGCAATCGCCCAAGGCACCTATATACAAATAGACGTATAATAATATAATGAACGAAGACCTGAAGCCCGTTCGTTGGATTGGCTCGGCGCAGAAAGACATGCGAGCCTTTCCAGTTGAGGTTCGGCGGGA
>JAYVZU010000641.1:0-8532 GCA_043783075.1 Rhodanobacteraceae bacterium | reverse complement strand
GAAGCCCAAAAGGCCCGTGTTGATTCCACCAGCGGGCAGGAGCGATGTTCCGTCGGGAGCGTACTTGGAGAGGACGTTGCTGCCGTAGGCCCAGATGTTTCCGGAGGGGTCTGCTTTAAGGAAGAAGATGTTGTAGGTGTCGCTGGCGATTGTGTAGAGCAAATTCAAATTCTGGTCGTAGACGTGGATGGTGTCGGTCGAGTAATTGGCGACCCATATGTGCTGCTGGCCGTCGATCGCGATCATGCGGGCGGAGTAGTAGGCGGCGAGGATGTTGGGGCTGGGGGGAACGTTTACGGTGAGGGCGCCAGTCCAATCCTGCGGGTAAGTCGCAAGTGTTGGTTGAAACGGACCAGTTGATCCGACCAGGCCAAACAGAACTTGGATATTATTTGAAGGATATTGAACCATGCGGAGCATCGCGATGAGCGTATCCGATGGATAGTTCCCTAGAGGATCGAAGGTGTAGAGAAAGAGTTTGGAGCAGGGCTGCAACTGAAACTGGTCAATCGTGCCGTTGGAGTTGATGCAGGCGGCGAGGATATCTGCCAATGTGTTGTAAAGCGTAGTGGGGAGCGTTGGGCCGCCTGTGATCGCGGCTATCGTCTGTCCAGTGAGTGGGTTGACGATCAACGAGGATGCCGCAAGTGCGGCGGACAGGGCGGTTGGATTGGCGGTGAGGTTTGCGCCAATATGTGTGCCGTCCAGCATGAACGGCTTGAGGGCAAAGACTGCCGCGACAGTTGTGAGCTCGTTGATAGTGACCAAGGTGCTGGATGTCAGGCTTCCGCAGGTTCCGAGCAGAGACATCATGGAAAGGCCCGTATTGTTCGTGCCAGCCGTTAGGCCCGGATTGCCGCCTGTGGCGACGAGGTACACGAGCGTCCCGGGCGTTGGGCAGGTGTAGAGCCCCGTGATGTTGAAGCTTCCGGAGGCATCGGTCGTTACTGGAGTGGCCAGAAGGGCAGTCGCAACACCTTTATGCACGGTGTTGTTCGCCGCATACATCTGGACCTTTGAACCTGTGACGGCCTGTTGACCGCCATGCACTGTGCCGCTAACTGTCGGCACCGTGGAGGGGGACATCGAGGGGTCATCAAAATGGGAGAGGCTGGAGCAGCCCGTGAGCAGGGTTGCGAAGATCAGGGCCAGATACGGACGATTCCAGGTTGACATGAGGGCCTCGCTTGCAAGGTTTTGGGCTCCCCTGGTTGTCGCGGTTGGAATGGTCCGCTTGTGGATTGCAGGTTTGCGTACCTATATACGCTGGAAATCGAGCGCAAATCTTCTCATCTTTTTTCAAGAAGTTGATCAGGTAGGTTGGGAAGGGCAAAGTGCAGGGAAAACGTGGTTAGTCGCGGAGTTGCCGGGCAGTCACAATCAATTCCTGAGGCTGTGCCAGCCGAGGGCGCTGTGCAATCACCACTTCGAGCAGGCCGATTGCCAATGCTGCTTCGCGGCGTTGCTCTGCGAGATTGTGTTCGCCGGCCGCCAGCTTTGCAAGACCCAGATGGGCCCGCGCACCTTCGATTTGTGCGCTCAAAACGGTTGGATGGGCCTTCGAGAAGGTCGACACGATTGGGAGAGCTTCATTGAACATCGAGCGGGCCTGGTCGGCGGGGACGTGCGGAAGTTCGGCTAGATTCAGGAGGAGGTCAACGTGTTCGGCCTGTGCGACTTGGTATTCGGGATCATGGGCGACCAGCCCGCGTGTGGCGGCGAGGCTTTCCTTGATGCTGGTTAGCCCATCCTGTACCCGTCCCTGACGCATATTGATCTCGGCCCAGAGACCTAGTTCGCTACCCGCACCTAGCGCATCCCATTCGGCATCGCCGGATTTCGCCTTCTCCTGGCGGTTCGGCAGAAGGATTGCAGCCAACTCCCGCGCTCGATCGATATCGCCCATCTGGATCAGGAATTCAGCGTATCCCTCATGGACATCGCGGCGAGTCTTTTCGATCGTGTAGTCGGTCGAAGTGGGTATTGAGTCGACTGCAGTCAACTGCTGTTCGAACAAGGCGCGAGTCTCGGCATCGCGCCGGAGCATATGGAGGATCATTGCTTTGACGAGCCCGTCGTTTGCTCGCTGGCTAAGAAATGCGGGATCCTTTAAGAATTCGGGCTTTTCGGCGACAAGATCAACTCGTAACTGGATGGCACGATTGATCCAGATAAGAGCTTCTTCCGGGTCTTCCATGTGGTATTGGCTATCATACGCAAGGTAGGTTGCCCGGAAAAAGCAATAGGTGGCGATCTGAGTAAAACGGCGTGACTTGGGCCCGCGCAGGATTGGCTGTACAACTTCCCACGCCTTTTGCTCCAGAGCGATTGCTTCGGGGACATCGCCAAGTGAGCTTTTGACATTCGACATCTGCGACACGATCAGACCCATGCGTCCTGCATTGTCGGGGTCTTTTGGGTCTTCCTCCTGGTGTCGTTGCTGCATCGCAATCGCCATGTTGAAAAGCTTCAGAGATCCCTTGCGATCGCCCAGACTGAGCTGGTTGGGATAGCCCTCCACCATCGCCATCGAGTAGAAGCCGGCGGCGAGGTCTCTGGAAAACTTGGGATCGGTGCCTCGCTCCTCGGACATGGACTGCAGATATTTGACGGCGTTATCTGCCATCTTCTTCTGGACTGGAAGCGCGCCCGGGATATCGGTCAAGGAATAGAAGAGATCCTGGACGTAGAAGCGCGCGAGATCCTGCACGTCGTTGAGGCGGCGCTCCGCGCTGGCCCGCTCCCTCTCCGCAACTGCGGTGGCCGACTCCGCCGAACCGCGTTCCATGTCGGCTACAAGTTCGGACTGTAGCGCCAATCCTCGCTGACGTTCGGCTTCCTGCGCCGCTGTCTCTGCGGACGCCTTTTCGCGCTCGGCGTTGGCGGCCGAAACAAGCGCAGCAGCTCGCTCGCGATGTGCTGCAATACCCGATCGCACCACAGCGGCAACGCTGGCGGTCGTCACAAGCAGCACGACGAAAGCTGCCGCTACTCCCACGCGATTCCGCAAGAGAAACTTGCCGGCGCGATATCGAACACTGTCCGCGTGAGCCAGCACGGGCCGTGAGTCGAGATGACGGGCCAAGTCCGCGCTGAGCGCGGCGACGGTCGGATATCGGCGTTCCGGTTCCTTGCGCAACCCCATCATCAGGATGGTGTCGATATCGCCACGCAGGAGCGACGAGACCGGCGGTGCAGCAGCTTTACTTGGCAATTTGGGGTACGCATCGAGAATCATGCGAACTGCCTCCAGAGGCCCGGTCTGCTCAATCGGATAGGGCAGAGCCCCAGTCAGGAGTTTGTAGAGCAGGGTGGAAAGCGAGAAGATGTCGCTTGCGACTCCGAGGGTCTTGCCCTGCGCTTGCTCGGGACTTGCATACCAGGGCGTCATCAGCACCATGGAGGGTTGACTGGTACCGTCGTCAGCCTCGTCGAGAAGTCGTGCGATTCCGAAGTCCAGCAGCCGCGGCTCACCTTCGGCGATGATCAGAATATTGGCGGGCTTCAAATCGAGGTGCAGCACCAGTTGCTGGTGGGCGGCCTGGACGGCGTCCGCTACCTTAAGGAAGAGCTTCAGGCGGGCTTTCGTATCCAGCTTTTCTTCATCGCAAAACTGGTCGATCGGCCGGCCTTCCACGTACTCCAGCACCAGGAACGGCTGGCCGCCGGGAGTGACGCCGCCATCGAGCAGGCGGGCGATTCCGGGATGGACGAGGCCGGCCAGAATCTGGCGTTCCATCAGAAAGCGCTGCGTCATCTTTGGGTTCTGAAGGCCGGAGTGCAGCAGCTTCAGGGCGACGCGCTGCTTGTAGGCTCCGTCCGACCGTTCTGCGAGGTAGACCGCCCCCATTCCGCCGCGGCCAATTTCCCGAACGACGCGGTAACTGCCAATCGTCATTCCGTCGGCTAGTTCCTGCAATAAGCCGGGCTCAAGCTGGTCGCGCCATTGCGTCACGCCGAACATCGCGTTACCGGAACCCTCCAGCGACAGCAACTCTTCGACTTCGGCCCGGACGAGCGGATCTGTCGTCGCGGTTTGCAGGTAGTGCGCTCGCTGCTCTGGCGGAAGTGTTCCAAGCTCTTCGACGAGTGCTTTCACCCTGGACCAGAGCGCACTGTCGTCGGTTTGTTCGGTCATGCTCTCTCCAAGTCAAGCCAGGCTTGATTTGCGCCAAATTCACGAAGCAGGGGCACGGACCACTATATCGTCAACCTCGTATTTCGCTCAGTCCCCGCGCTAACACTAGAGTGCTAGACTCCAAGTAATTCCGCTTTTGAGGAACGGGTGAGCGATGTCAGTGGCTCCGGCAGGGAGTAGTAGCAAGGACGAACTCGACGCGGTTTTGCCGCATGTATTTCCCGAGCTGCACCGGCTCGCAGCCAGCTTCCTGTGGCGAGAGCGCTCGGCGCACACACTGCAGCCCACGGCTCTGGTCAACGAAGTTTACCTGCGCCTGGTGGGTCAGCGCACTCTCAACTTCAACAATCGCGCGCAAGTTTTGGGTATTGCCGCAGAGATGATGCGCCGCATTCTGTGTACCCACGAAGAGGCGCGGAGAGCGGCGAAGCGGGGCGGTGAGATGACGATTGTCTGCCTGGATGACGCACCGGAACCCGAATCCGAGACAGAATTGCCGTTTGGGCTGGTCGACGAAACCCTGCACCGTCTGGCGAAGCTGGATGAGCGCCAGGCGAAGGTGGCCGAGTTGCGCATCTTCGGGGGCCTGACCGTCGATGAAGTTGGCGAATTTCTCAGCGTATCGCCGGCCACTGTTTCACGCGACTGGTTCTCCGCCAAGTTATGGTTGACGCGGGAGTTGAAGCGGAGCAGCCAGCATCCCTGATTCAGGATGCTGACGGCCCTAGGGCTTGGTTACGTCGATCTCGTTGTCGTCCGAAATACGGTCAATCAGCTTGTTGTAGGGGTCGATTCCGGCACGAGTGGGCAGCTTGTCGACGAAGATCTCAAAGGTCTGCTTCTCCTGCGAGATCTTCTCCCGCTTTAGATAAAGCTCAGTTTCGTGGTCCTTTTTTCCGGAGAAGACGCCAATGTCGATATAGTCGTCGATCGACATCGGCGATTCCTTGCCGGAACCGTCGGCCTTCACCTTCCGTGCCTGGACGGTTAGCGTCACTTTGAACTTCTTGTCGGGGGTCTCGACATAGGTGGCGGCGATGGCCTTGTTGTCGTACAGGATGATGTTCTCGAAGGCGTCGGTGATGTAGTACTGCAGCTCTGGGGGTGTCACGGCCCGCAGCGCAGCGACGAACTGGCGGGTGTCGGGATATGCAATGGACTGATCGTCGTTGGCGTTCGCGTACCGGTATTTCATCAGGAAGTCATGCAGCGCCTGGTTCAGCTTGTCTTCGCCAATGTAGTCAGATAGGGCGTACAGGACCAGTGAACCCTTCTGATACCAGACATAGGTTTCGTTCTGAACGAGGACGAGAGGATTCTCGTGGCGAATCTCGCCGGACCGGCCACGCAGGTATCCATCCAGCTCCGTGCTGAGGAACTTGCGCATGTTGGCGGCACCGTATTTCTTCTCCATGACGCGCAGGGCGGAGTACTCGGCAAGCGACTCCGACATCATGTTGGAGCCTTCGACCTGCGAGCCGATCAGTTGGTGTCCCCACCACTGATGGGCGAGTTCATGGGCGGTCACAAAGTATGCGAAGTCGATATCTTCCGGCTTCTCCTGCCGCCCGATAAAGCCAATGGCCTCAGAGAACGGAACGGTGTTTGGAAACGACTGCGCGAACGAGCGGTACCGCGGGAATTCGAGGATACGGTACTGCTTGAACTGGTACGGGCTGAAGTTTTTCTCGTAGTAGGCGAGCCCAGCTTCAGACGCCTGGATCATGTCGTCCACATTAAAGTTGTGGGCCGGGATGTGATAGACCTCAATGTTGATGGGTCCGGCTGCACCTTGATAGACGACTCGCTTGACGTCGTAACGGGCCGAGATGAAGTTGAAGAAGTCGGCGGTCTTCACGTCGCCCATGTCGTAGGTGAAGTAGTGACGGCCATCTTTGTGCCACTCGGCCTTCAGGTAACCTGGAGCGACGGCGATCTGCGGCTTACCTTCGGAGTCGGAGTCAGACGTGCTAACTGTGGTGCGGAAGTTGATCCAGTCAGCTTGCGCAGTGAACAGGCTGGTAACGGACCCGAGCGGATCATCGCGATGCGGTAACATCACCAGTTCGCCGAGCTTTTCTTCGCGGCGGCGACGCGGGTCGTCGAGTTCCACGCCGCTATCGTAGCCGATGGTCGGAAAGTATCCACTATCGAAGAAGGTGCCGGAGTAGGCGAATTCTGGTCGTTCGTGTCCGTCCTTGAAGCCACGCGTGATGTGCGCGACGCTAAACGTCATGTCGACCTTTTCGCCTGGAGCCAGCGGAGTGTCAAATTGGTAGATGGTGTAGACGTGTGTCGGGCTGCTGGTGACGAGGTGGAACGGCCGATTGAACTGAACGTTCGATATGGACGGCTGAAGATCGATGGAGCCGAATGCTGCGCCGTGCGCGTCGGAGAGATGAATCTCGGAGATAGGTACTGAGGTTTTGTTCTGGAGGACATAGTGCCCGGTGCCGGAGAACGAGCGGCGCTCTGGGAAGATGTCGATGTTGGAGTCGACTGCGATGATCTTGGGCATCGGCTGGTGCGCGTACTTTTTGTAGTCACGCTCATAGTCGGCCTGGATGTGCCGCCGTTGCTTGGCACTGACGAAGCTATTCAGGATATGGGCGTTGTAGAAGAACCAACCGCCGCTGCCCAGGGTAATCAGAAGGAAGAGAACGCCTACGGGCAACAGGGCAGGGGATCGTTGACCCGCTGATTTTAGCCGTGCGGACCAGCTTTCCTCGGCACCACGTCGAGCCAGGGCAATGGAGATAACGGCCAGCACACTCATGAAGCCGAGCCAGTACAGCGTCGACCAAATGAGGGCGGGCACAAAGTGTGCGTAACCGTTCATGTCGGAGTAGGTTGAGGCGGTGGTGTTGCCGATGAGGTAGAGCGTGTTTTCCCAGCCGAAGCTCTGCAGGATCGGCGTGATGACGAAGATTGCAATGACGATGCCGTGGCCGATGAATTTGTTCGAGACGACTGTCTGTATGAATAGCGAGAGCAGGACGAAGATAAAGACCTGCGGAAAGACGACCAGGTACAACTCCTGCGCGTACTGCAGCAGTTCGTAGTGGTAGTAGCCAGCGACGGTCTGCATGATGATGCCGCACAGACCGGCGACTGTCAGCATGACGAGTTCGACAAAGCAGAGAGCGGCCAGCTTGGAGAGCCAGTCGATGGTCTCGCGCATGGGCAGCGCATCGTGAATGCCGGCGAAACGCGTATCGCGCTCGCGCCAGATGAGTTCTGCGGCGTAGAGACTGGCGACGATAAAGAAGAAGAGGACCGCTCCGCCTTCGACCGACTGCAGCATGAGATAGGTGACGGGCCACTCGACGCTTCCGCGGTTTCGTCCGGCGAAGTGGCCATTGTTGAGGCTCAGGGCTGCCATCAGGATGAGAATTCCCCAGAAAGGAATCTCATGCACGATGTTCGAAACGCGGATTCTGGTGAGCGATAGGAACTGCGCAAAGGACGTGCTGGGTCCGAAGAGTTGCTGAACGCGTGGCAACGGAATTGCGACAAGGCTACGACGGGGTTTGACGGTTGCTTCCTGCTCGCGCTGCAGGTTGGCGCGCTTGGTACTGGATTTCGCGGTCAGCGCTTCCACCGACATGGGGAAGAATTTCCAAACGGCAAGCAAAGCGATGACGCCGATGGAAGTCCACAGGAGACGGTTGTAGAGGAATACACCGGTCCAGGAATAGAGGAGGGAGTTCTTTTCGGTGACGGTCCAATAGCGCGTGATGGCGTCGTTGTAGAGGAAGCCGATCGGATCGAGGATTGCGGACCAGAAGTGCTCCAGCGAGCGAGTCGCCGAGAAAGCATTTACGCCGACGATGTAGACCATGAAGATTGCGGCGCCTTGCAGATAGACGATGAAGATCTTTCGGGAGAGTGCGGCGACCAGGAAGAAGAGCGAGCCGAGAAAGAATATCTGAACGACTGCGACGGAGAAGAACGGCTGGACGTACCACATCAGATGATTCGGTGCGATACGGGTGTGATCGGCCCAGGGGGCGAAGGTTCCGACGAACCCGCCGAATACCATTCCGGAGAAGGCGAATACCGTGGCAACGAACGACCCGGCCCAGCGTCCGCCCAGATAGGCGAGCTTGGAGATGGGCTTTGTGAAGAGGATCTGGATCGTGTCTCGCTGGAAGTCGCGGAGGATGGACGTGCCAAAGATTGCGGCGATAACGATGACGCCGAAGAAGCTCGCGCCAATGTAGTCGTAGGTGTTGGCGTAGGGGCCATTGAGCAGGATTTTGCCGTTTGCACTGCCGATTGCGCCGAAACTTTCACTGGCGACGTTGAGAAACTCGAAGGCAAACCAGAGCAGGAAATAGATGTAGGTCGAGATGCTCTTGGCGCGGAATTTGAGCTCGAAGGTAAAGAACTCC
>JAYVZU010000640.1:0-8548 GCA_043783075.1 Rhodanobacteraceae bacterium | reverse complement strand
TAGCGAGATGCCGGAAAATACTACGGCCGCGAGCAGCCAACGAGCCCGGTGGGAGGGAGGCCGCATCCTGATGCGCCGCCTCTGGTCGGTGCCGCTGGCGCTGGAAGTCCTGCGCGGTCGAGTCCGAATGCTGGAGCCGCTGCTCGATCTTTTGGCGCTGCCACTGGCGACAGAGGCTGCACTCCTGATCCTCATCGTCACTTGCGGACTCGCCGCCCACATTTCGTGGTTGGTCGCCTACGGTGTGATCGGCTGCGTCTCAATCGCCCTGTATGTACTCGTCGCCGCCACCCTGGGCCCGAAGCCTGGTGCAACGTTGGCGGCGCTGGCTTCAGTCCCTGGCTTCCTGACCTGGAAGGTCATGATGATCCGCCATACGCGACGCGCTGCCCGAATCGACGCCACGTGGGTTCGAACCGCGCGGAACGCTGAAGCCTCCAACCAAACCAAACCAAAGACTTAGAGCAACCCCGGCGTACAAGGGTCGTTTTCATCCCGCCGCTCGACCAGTTCGATTGGCACCGGCTCCTGCCCCAACAGCCAACAGATTCGCCTTCCGCCAAATGCAACACCGGGCTGCGGCTCCGCTATCAACTTCATCCCCGACGCTTCGAGTGTTTTGATGGCTGCTTCCATAAGCCCACAGGTGTAGCAGAGATGGTTCAGTCCCCCGCCCCGCTTCACCGCGTTGGTAAGCTTGCTCGCCGGCCCATCGGGCGCCACGAGTTCGAGGTACACAATGTCCAACGCCAGCCGAAGGAACTGCACATGTGCCGTCTGTCCGGGGTCGTGAATGGCTGGCGTTGCGACCCGATAGCCAAACCGCTGGACATACCTCTGCACTGCTGCGTCCAGATCAGCTACAGCATGGCTAACGTGATGGAGTCGAAGCCCAATGTCTGCCGTGCCGGTTTGCAAATTCTCCGACGATGAATCACTTTGCATCCATGAACCTTTCGGCTGAAAACCTGATCCCATCCTAACTGGGCAGGCTCGTGAGTGTGTAAATTCTCACTTCGTCCTTAATCCCGGACAGTCATTGCGGTAAAGTAGGTAGTAACACGTTCAATTTGGAGATCGAGATGAAGTGGACGTTAATCCTGCGGCTATCGGCAATCGGACTCGTACTCGCGCTGGGATCCATTTTCTTTGTCTCGCCAAATCTTGAGCCGCTCCTCTGGCTCGGGGTTTTCCTGTACTACGCCTACGCGCTCGGAAATGGAACCCGTTCCCGTCTCTTCCTGAATGGGGTCGCCCTGGGAATCCTGAATAGCTTTTGGGTCGTTGGCATACACGATCTGTTTCTGACCCGCTACCTCGCCGGACATCCCCGCGAAGTCTCCATGCTTGCGATGCTCCACGAAGCGAAGGTCCCAGACAGCCCCCGGCTCATCATGTCCTTCACCGGCATTACGGTGGGGGTACTTGAAGGAATCGTTATCGGCGTCTTCGCGATGGTTGCCGGCTTGATGGTCAAGCCAAAGTTTGTTGCGTTTGCGTCTGAAGAACCGAGTGCCGAACTCTAGACGTGGCCTCTAACTCTCAAACGTGTCTTGGGAAATGCCTCACCCATAGCCAGAGTGGGAGGGAGAGTACTTGCGCCTAACATCTATTCTGCGGATCGCATGTTTGCTTGGCCTTACGGTCTGCGTTGCGGCGCAAACTCCCGCACCCGGCGACGACAGTCTCGACCACGTCTACTTCCACGAGGTCAATACACTGTTTCAAAATCCCGGCCAAGGCTGGATCGTCGAGCCATACCGTGATCCGCGCATGCCCAACTCGGTCGTCTATGTGCGCTTCGAGTGGCAGGAGGTTGAACCCAAAGACGGCAAGTTCAACTGGACCGTGATCGACCGGGCAATCGCGAAGGCAGAGTTGCACGGCGCAACTATCGCGATGCGCGTGATGACCGCCAATGCGCATAGTGATTCCCCCTACACGTCACCCGAGTGGCTCTTCAACGAGGGCTGCAAAAGCTATACCTACAAGAACGATGGCAAAGACAAGGCGCTGGGCGGTAAGCCCATGAAGCGGTTCGAGCCCAACTACTCCGACCCGCTCTACCTTGAGAAACATGCCGCCTTTCTGGAGGCTCTGGGCAAGCGTTACAACGGCAGCCCGAATGTTGAGTTCCTCGACATCGGCTCCTACGGTATTTGGGGAGAGTGGCATACGACCCATCCAGCATCCGTTGCGGTGCGACAGCAGATCGTGGACATGTACCTGAAAGCCTTTCCCAATACCCCGCTTGTCTACATGTCGGACGACGTCGAGGTGATGAACTACGCTCTGGACCATGGTGCCGGGTTGCGGCGCGACGGCGTCGGCTCACCCTGGCACGAGCAGCGTTGGGCCGGTTCAGAAGCCTATGCCAAAGTCCCGACGATGGTTGACGCCTGGAAACACGCGCCAATCGTCTTCGAGTGGTTTCTCGACTACAACTACCTGATTGCGCACAAGTGGTCGTTCGATTCCGCAGTCAACTTTATGCTGAAGAACCACGTTACGATGATCAACGACAACCTCGGCCCAGTCCCGCCGGAGGTGATGCCGCAACTGGAGAAGCTGGCCCGTCTCGCCGGCTACCGGTTCGTGCTGCATGAAGTCATCAAACCCAAAACGGCAAACGCTGGAGAGAGCATTCCGGTCACGATGGAATGGGAGAATGTTGGCGTGGGGAAGTTGTATACCAACTACGCGCTGACTCTGCAGCTTCGCAACGCTCAGCACGAAGTCGTGGCGACAACGGTAACCGCAACCGATCCACGCGACTGGCTGCCCGGTAAATTCACCGTCGCAACGTCGCTGCAGCTCCCGCAAAACCTTACTCCAGGCGAGTATTCCTTGAGCCTCGGCGTTCTCGATCCGGCTGGAAAACGCCCAAGGCTACACCTGGCGATGGATGCGCCGGAGAGTGGCGGCTGGTATACGGTCAGCAAGCTGATTGTGAATTAGCTGCAGCTCTACAGAATGTTGAGCAGAGCTTGCTCAGCAGATTGGCCTTCCGCCATCCACATCTCCACCTGTTGGCAGAGATCCTGTACGGCGCGGAAGTTTCCTGCCTCAATTGGATTCTTTGACGTCCCCAGCGCGCTGCGGAAGACCTCGAGAACCCGTACTTTCTGCTCGACTGGAAGGTGCTTCAGCGACTCTGAATCGGGATAGGTAACCGTATTGAAAAACAGCGCTATTCCCTTGCTGTTCGCGAATTGAACGATTCCGGGAATCTCCCGCCAGTTCTTCTGGATCGGGCAGACCGCAATCGACATCGGCTTCGAACGCTGCTTATTCAACGTCATGAACTTGTCTACATGGTCCAGCGTCCGTTCCATCGTTCCGTTCACGCGGATGCTCTCGTAGGTCGCCTTCTCCACACTATCCAGCGAAACCACAATCTGGCAGTTCAGGTTCTCCAGTACGCGCTGCACCTTGTTTGTGAACACCGTACCATTTGTCGTGATGACGACCTCACACGACGGGTTGAGCTCGATGAACAGCTCCCAGATTTCGTAGTAAATATCGATCAGAAACGGCTCGCCGCCAAAGAACTTCGCCTGTTTCAGGTGCGGGATGAACTCCTTCAACTGTGCGACGAATTCACTGTCGTAAACCTGCGGCAGCGGCGGCTTGTTCTCGCGGTTGGCTCGAATGCTGGACGAGAACAGCCCCGAACACATCGCGCATTCTAGGTTGCATTTGTTCGAGAGCTCAAACTCGATCCGAATCGGGTAGATCACCGATTCCGTCTTCCGAAACATCGAAGTCAGCTTCGAGAGCGCGCCGTCCGAAGCGGCAGGAACATGCGCATCAAAGTTACCTGCAAGCAGGCCCTTGAAGTTGTGCGCGTGAAGCTGTCCCGCGCAGGTTTCGCAGCCCATCGGAAGGATGTTGCGGCGTAACTGACCCTGCATCTCCTTGATACGGTCGCCGAACCAAATCTGTGACACGGTCTGCGTAGGCCAGTTCCCCAGCGGGTTCGAGCGGCTGTAACAACACGCTGTCACAAACCCGTCGCGGCCAAAGTACATACTCGTCGTCGGCGCGTGGCAGACTGTCCGCTTGTCGTTGCACTTGCGAACCGCGTTGTAAGCCGCAATGGTCTCCGCAGGAATCGACGCACGATTCAGTGCCGCCATCAGTGCCCCGTCTATCGAGGACGCGAACCGCTGATCGCCTTCGCCCGCGAGCAGGGGCGCAATCGCCTCACCTAGCCGAAGCCGCTCCAAATCACTGTCCGGCAGATCGATCCCGCGATACTTTGCGCAGTTCAACGCCACAGTATTGATCATCGCCAAAAAGGCTGAGTCATCGTCGCCGCACAACGCACGCGCTTGCTGTACGGTCAATGCGACCAACTGTTCCGTCGTCAGTCCGGCGACCCCGGAGTCAACCGGAATTGCATTATTCGAGGCCTGCATAGGTTTCCTCTCAGCCGAATATCCGGCATAATCTACCGCCGCCACTACTGCCTTGTCGACGGCAAATGCGAACAGTTGATCGCCTTCAACCTCCAGCAGCGGCAGAATTCCCTCCGCAATTTGTTCCCTGACCCCAACCGAATCGGGTAGTGTGATGCCGCGGTACCGCGCGCAATTCATTGCAACGATGTTGATCATCGTAGTCAACGATGCGCGATCTTCACCGCAGAGATTCCACGCATCGCGCAGTGTCAGAGAGATCAGCTGGTCGGTCGTCAGGCCCGGCACGCCAGACTCGACGGGAAGATTCTCGGTAGTCCTGGAATCGTTAGACATGTGTAGCTTTCCCTGCGACCCAGACACGCACCTGTCCACAGAATTTTACGCTGACATCTCCGCGCGCAGCTTTCCGGAATGAAGTACCGTCGCAACAATATTCTCAAGTCCAGACGCCTCCGGCTCCCAGCCAAGCTCTCGCCGTGCCCGCGAGATATCTGCGATCGCACAACCCGGGTCGCCGCCGCGCGCCGCCTCAAGGTGATGTGGGACTGGCTGCCCCGCCTGGCGGCCAACCTCGCCGATAATCTGGAGCACCGAGGTGCCAATACCCGCTGCAATATTCATCACTGCGGGCTGCCCACCCCGCTCCACATATTGCAAGGCCAGAAGGTTTGCGTGTGCGACATCGCTGACATGAACGTAGTCCCTCACCGCGCTGCCATCGGGCGTATCGAACTCGGTCCCAAACACTCCGAGTGCTGCGCCACCGCCCACGGCAGCATGCACCGTGCGGGGAATGATCCGCCGGCACCCGGAAAGATTTTCGCCCATCGAGTGTTCAGCACCGGCAACGTTGAAGTAACGCAACGCAACCCACTGCAGGCCGAAGGCAAGCTGGTACCAGGGCAACGCACGCTCCGTCACCAGTTTCGACTCGCCATAGGGGCTCATCGGGACTACGGGCTCATCTTCATGGGCCGCCGTAGACGCCGAATTCCCATACACCGAGCAGCTCGACGCGAACACCATCTGCTTCACACCTTCGGCACACATCGCCTCCAGCAGCGCGGCCGTTCCAGTCACGTTATTGCGGTAGTAAGCATCTGGACGATCCATCGAATCGCCCACATGCGCGCTCGCTGCAAGATGAATCACAGCCGTTACGCCATGCTCGCGGATCAAGCTCCGAACCAGACCGACATTCGAAATATCGCCTTCGACGAACGGACCCCAGCCCGTCTCATCGCTTCGTCCCGTAGTCAGATTATCGACTACGACAGGCTGAAGCCCCGACGCATGCAGCAATTTTGCAGTATGTCGCCCGATATATCCAGCTCCGCCCGTAACTAAAATCGACATCGTGACCCGTCATCCACTGCCAGGCCACAGCCCAGCACAATCTAGAGCTGCGTGAGCTTACTTTGCGGCTGGAGCAGAGTAGCGTGCCAGGGCTTCCAGACAAATTCCTGTCGTCAGGTCAGCCGAGCCAAACGTCATCGGAGTCGGCGGTCCACCGTACATCGGAATCCGCTTCCAGGAGCCATCCGTCTGCTGCGTCGAAACCAGATAGGCAATCGACTTCGCTAAGCCGTCGATGGCAACTCCCAAGTTCATCAGAGCGCACACCGCAAGCCCGGTCAGGAGTTCATCGCCAAACGAACCATCGGGCTGCTGCTGTGCCAGAATCCGCTGCACCATGACTGGCTTGGCCGCTTCCAATGACTTGACGCCCGTGAAGTAAGCCCGCGATGTGAAGTAGTACAGGCTCATTCGATGGGCATAGAAGACAATCTCTTTATCCTCTGCGCCTTCGCGCAAGACACCTTGCAGGTAGTCGATCGCCTTGCGAGTCCCGTCTGTCTCGCCCAGATACATCAGGCAGTTCGCATTCACAACGGCGCAAACATCTTCGCCCTTCGTCCACTGCCACAACTCTTCGGTAAACGTAAATGCCTTGCCGCCGGTCTTCAGCGAGAGCCACTTTTTTCGCAGCGTATCGGCCTTGTAAAGCCAGGTAAAGAACGCACCACGCTTGTCGCGGCTGTGGTAAAAGAGCCAGTGATTGTCTGGGATTGCAACTCCATGCGACTTCAGCAGAGCCGAAATGCAAGACGTGTCGTCGAGGTCCGGAGGGATGATTGAACGTTTAGGATTCTTGCGCGTCCAGTACCGCCACAACCCGCCCTCATCCATCTCGGAGGTCAGGAACTTGATGCCTTTCTTCGTCGCCTCTTCACTCTTCGGATCGAGCCCCTTCGCGAAGTCCAGCGAATACAGCACCAAAGAAGTTACAAATGGCGAGCTGTCGAACATCAGGTCTTCAACTGTCTGCCCGTCTTCAGTCTCGCGACGGTTGTAGCAGAACTCTGTCTGGAATTCCCCGTCCGGCAACTGGCTCGCGACCAGAAATCCCACGGCCTTGCGCGCGCTCTGTGCAGCTTCCTCGAGCGGCGTCAAAACAACCACCGGCTTCGGAGCCTTGGGTAACTTCGCCTGCAATTCCTCCAACGACCAAGGCCGCGGAGTGTAGTCCATGTACCCCAGGAAATTCGCCCCGGTCTTCTCTGAATCCTCAAGGTAACGGTTTGGCGGCAGCGCGATCATAAACTCGCTATCTACCTCAAAGACCTCCAACCGGTTCGGCTCCTTCGGGTTCCAGAAGTGTAGACGTGGTGCAGCGTTTTCGGGATACAAATTCAGGAAGACAGCGACACGATCCGCCGCAGTGCGGTTCTCTTCCGTCGCGTGAAGGATGCGCGTATCGAAGAGCACCGCTGTGCCCCCTGCCATCGGGACGTCGGTCAGATAATTCGCTTCAAGTTCCGGCCGAAGTGGATCGTACGGGCTCGGATTCGGAGGTGTCGCGCTGATGTGGTGGAACTCACGGCTGTAGTCCACCATACGCATGCAGCCGTTGGTCGTGTCGACATCGCAAAGCGGAATCCAAACATTCAGCCCGAGATTCTGTTCGTGGTCCACCAGTGAATAGTCCTGATGCAACGCTAGACGGCCACGCGTGCTGCCGGCCTTTTTCGTCACAAACGACGCATTCAGAATGCGATATCCAGGGGCAAGCTTTGCCATCTTCGATTCAACAATCGCTCGGATACACTCGCAGATATGCCGCTTCCCGGCGATGTCTGAACTGAAGGCCGTGACGTAGTACTCGGACGTTCCGGCCGGCAGCGTCTCGCGGTGAAGTGTCCGCAAAGCCTCAATATCCGCTGGGTCCAGAAAAGGCTGTAGCGTGTATCCGCGACCCTGAATATCGACGGCCTTCTGCTCATCGCCGAGTAGAACATCGGGCGTCATTTGATCGGTAACTGATTGCATTGCGGGAGGTCCTCCATGTTGGCGCACCGTCTTCAGACGATGCACGGCACTGAAAATTCGGCCTGACAATGGTTCTATTTTCAACCAGATTCTAGCATGCTGGTAACGACAAACCATGCCACTAAAGTACTTGGTTGGTTCAACGGACGACGCACGATCTTCCCTCTCGATTGACCAGATTCCTTACAGAGAAACTTTCAGCTCCACCAATCCGCGTGTCACGGCTGTATGTCTCCAATGTGCGGGATATGGCTTGTCTTCCCCGCCCATTCCAATTCGCTTCAGTACGCTGCCGACCCACGTCGGCGGAACGGTATCCAGTGCCAGATTCGGCAACCGCTCGAACAATCTTGTAAAGCCGACCTTGGCTTCGGTGCGTGCCAGTTGCGCTCCAATACAGCGATGCGGCCCAAACCCAAATCCCAAATGTCGATTAGAAGTCCGCGTCAAATCAAACATGTCCGGATCGGGAAACACCTCTGGATCACGATTTGCCGCGCCAATGACGGCTGTAATAAATGCCCCAGCCTCAATCGTCTGTCCACCAATTTCGACTGTCTCGGCGACCACGCGAAATGTTCCAAGTTGCACCGGCGACTCATAACGCAGAGTCTCCTCCAGCGCCAGCGGCAGTAACTTCGGATCACTCTTTGCCCGCTCCCAACGATCGCGTTGTTGTAGCAGAAGATACAACCCGTTGCCCAATAAATTCACGGTCGTCTCATGTCCGGCCACCATCAGCAAAATGCAATTCCCGATCAGCTCATCCTGCGAAAGCTTGTCGCCAGCGGGGT
>JAYVZU010000639.1:0-8614 GCA_043783075.1 Rhodanobacteraceae bacterium | reverse complement strand
GAGTTGCGATGCCGCCGGCGGAGAAGTTGGGGACGGGAAGCTGGCCAGTCTTCGCGACCATGACGACGAGCTCGTAGGGCGCGCGCAGGTTTTTGGCCGCGGCGTAGAGCTCCTGATCGTCGAGGACGGTGAGGGCCTTGATCTCGGAGGTGATCTGACGCATGTGCTTTACGGCGTGGATGACGTCGCCAGTACCCGGCTCGCCCTTGGTGCGGATCATGGCAGCACCTTCGGCGATGCGGCGGAGAGCTTCGCCGAGATCCTTGGCTCCACAGACGAATGGCGTCTTGAAAGCGTGCTTGTCGATGTGGTGCAGCTCGTCGGCAGGAGTCAGAACTTCGGACTCGTCGATGAAGTCAACGGCGAGGACTTCGAGGACCTGCGCCTCGACGAAGTGTCCGATGCGAACCTTGGCCATCACTGGGATGGAGACGGCTTTTTGGATGGCCTTGATCATGCCGGGGTGCGACATGCGGGCTACTCCGCCCTGGGCACGGATCATAGCCGGAACGCGCTCTAGCGCCATGACGGCGACTGCGCCAGCCTGTTCGGCGATGATGGCCTGGTCCACGTCCATGACGTCCATAATGACGCCGCCTTTGAGCATCTCGGCGAGCCCGGTTTTTAGGCGCATGCCGGGGCTATTAAAGCTTTTATTTCCGTTGCTGGCGTGATCTGTCATGATCGTCTCCCCTTTTCGGGGTCGGGGCATCGCAGACTTCGGAACTGGCGATGAATTTACCCGACCGGAGCTACCAGATTACCAGCTTTCACCGGTTGTTTATTTGGGAAGTGGTCACGCTCGGGAAAGTTTGCATACGCTGAAAAGATCGAGCTCCGCTTTCGCGGAGCCTTGATTCTGGATCGCCTGATCTTTAGGGCAGCTGGAATGGCCTGCGACGGAGTGACGTGACAGCAGCGATGACAAACAGCCCGCTGCCAAGGAGGTAGACGCTGTTCGGCTCTGGCGCATGGGCCAGAGATAAGGTGCTGGAGAAGGATCCGTCGCCGGAGATATTGGGCGTCAGGGTGAACGATGCAACTGCGTCGTCTGCAGAGACGCCATCCGAAAGGATGCCATAGAAGATGAGCGACCCATTTGGTCCGACGACAACTTTGTTGACTTCAAATGCCTCAGTTGTACCGCCGTAGTTGAAAGAGAATAGTTGCTCGCCTGCGAGGGACGCAGTGCCGGGCGGGATGGTGAAGTTTGACGCAAAGACGATCTGCTCGAAGTATGGGACCGAGGCAAAGCTTCCCGTACCGCCCAGCGCGATGATGATGCCGCCCGGGACGATGCTCGTGGTTGTGTCGTTGAGCACGGCAGGGCTGAGTGCGTTATATCCGCCATCAATCGTCAGGTTACCGGAGAGGGGACTGGCGTGGGCCTGAACAGACATCGCTGCCAGAAGAGCGGGTACAGCCAGAAACTTGCAGAGAATCTTCATGGAGAGGTGGGCCTCCTTTGGGGAGCTCAGGGAAGGTGGTTCGTTTGGCCTGGGGAGCTTTGGGATGCATCTTCATCTCTTTCGCTGAAATCCCTGTCGGTCGTTCGAAGATTTCCGGTTGGGTCGATCACTGACAAGGGCATGTCACAACTCATCCGGTTTCCTGATGTTAGGTCTTCGGAGGACTTTTGAGCGGAGGATTCCGCGCGGAGTTTGAAGAGCATCCCGAATCTGATCGGGCTTCCTAAAGTGGGTACGGACGTTGACTGGAGGGATTCGATTGCGCTCAAGTCTGTCGCGAATCTGTCGATCCTGGTTTGTAACGAAAGCGCAAAAAAGGAGCCCCGCTTTCGCGGAGCTCCATACGGCGAGGAGATGGCTTACTTATTTCAGCCAAGCGTCTTGCGCCTGCGGAATAGCAAGCCGGCTGCACCGAAGAGGCCCGTACCAAGAAGCACGAGGCTGCTGGGTTCAGGTGTTGGCGCAACCTGCAAGGTTCCCGAGAACGAACCATCCCCGGAGATGTTTGGCGTCAGAATATAGAAACCCTGCGTCGTGTCCGCTGGGGTTCCATCGGATAACGTGCCGTAGAAGACGAGCGAGCCATTGGATGCGGTTTGCACACTGCTGACCGTGAAGACATCCGTGGTTGTGCCGTAGCTGAATGAGAAGAGCTGTTGGCCACCCGTCGGAACCCCTACCGCGAAGGTAAAGGTTGGTACGAATGTTACTGGGTTGAAAAATGGAACGGTGACAAAGCTTCCTGAACCGAAGAACGCGATGATATTCGTAGTCGAAACGATGGTTGTTGTTGAGGAGTTGAGGACTGACGGGGTGATTGCTCCGAGGCCGCCGTCGATGGTAAGTGAACCGCTTAGAGGGCTGGCGTGAGCCAGAATGGAGGAGGCTGCAAGGACAACTCCAAGTGCAATGGTCTTGAACAGACGTGTCATGAATGGGGCTCCTGAGTGATTCAGTGACGTGCACGTGCCGTCGTTCCTGGATCGGGTCGAGCTAAGTCAAGCTAAGGGGGCTAAACACTTCTTGCATGAGCGTTTTCGGGATGTACGTGTGGTCGAACAACTCGTACACCTTTTGGCTGGGGAGCTGACTCAAAAGTGTTACTGCCTACCTAATGCCGAGAGCATAGCCCCGATTTTAGGGTTTTGGTAGACATTTGTTCCCCAGATGTTCATAAGTGACCAAATTGTTGCTTGACGAAATTTTGATGATTACGACAGTAACTTGCTTTGCAGTCACGTAAGCCCACAGATGTTCCATTTAGCTCACTTTACTGGGGAATTTGGCTAACTCCTCCGCAGACGACAGGGGGCAGCTAACACGTCCCGGGTGTCCGGAGGCTGCTGCGTAACGCGGTAAAAACTGAACCGCCTGCCGGGGATTTCCGGTAGGCGGCTCAGTGATGCGGTTTCTTCGCAAGGTCGTTTGGTTGACGCTGCGATCTGCTACTTTACCGGGCAAGTGGGTGTGATGTCGTATTGCGGCTCGCACTTGCCCAGTAGAAACTCGTCGAACCAGTTGATGATGTTTTGGAGACGCTCGACGCGGTGCCAGGGCTCACCGGACCGGGAAAGTTCGTGGGACTCGCGCGGGAAGCGGATCATGACGGTAGGGATCTTCTTGTACTTGAGGGCGCGGAAGAAGTCTTCGCCGCCGCTGCCGGGAGGGGTGCGATAGTCGGCGTCGCCGAGGATGAACATCATCGGGGTCTTGATGTTGTTGACGAAGGTGATCGGCGAGTGCGCCTTGTAGATCTCGACGTTGTCGAACGGCGGCGATTTGGGTTCGAACGACTGATGGAAGCTGATCGCGTCGGCTGTGTACCACCAGTTGGCCCAGTCGGTGATGTCGCGCTGCGCTACGGCGGCCTTGAATCGGTTGGTCTGGGTGACGACCCAGTCGGTCAAGAGGCCGCCGCCGGAGCCACCTGTGACGCCTAACTTTGCGGGGTCGGCCCAGCCCTTGGATACGATTGCGTCGACGGTATCCATCAGGTCGTGGAAGTCGTCGCCGGGGTAGTTGTTCTCGATGATGTTGGCGTAGTTTTGCCCGTAGGTGGTGGAGCCTCGCGGGTTGGGATAGTCGACTACATAACCCTTTGCTGCCATTAGCAGCATCTCCTGTTCAAATACCCAGCCGTAGGCGGAGTGCGGGCCGCCGTGGATGTTGAGGATGAACGGATGCGCAACCTTGCTGTCGGCCGCCATGTCGGGCGGGAGCTGGACGAAGGTGTCGATCGTGCAGAAGGGAATATCTTCGGGCCGATGGGTCGGAGTGATCTTCAACTCTTCGGGCATCTTGAGGTCCAGTTGCGAGAACAGGACTTCGTTGACATGGGTGATCTGAGTCTGATTGCCAGTTGGCGCAGTGGCTGGAGCAGGGCCTGAGGCTGCCCCCCCGGGCGGCGTCGCGGGTTCGAGCTTGAAGAGATCGCCGAGCAGGATTGGGTTTGAGATGAGCGCGTAGATCGTCTTGTGGTCGGGCGTGGCGTTGAAGCCGAGGACGGCCTGACGGCGGGCGGACACTTGTTCAAAGTCGCCAGTGGCGGCTTCGACAGAGAGCAGGATGGCGGAGCCGCGAGAGCCAGCGATGTCTAGAAGGTGGGTGCTGTCGGCGCTCCACTCGATTGCACCTCGACCACCGCCGCGGGGTGCGGTGTTGTCTCCACCGACACCGGAACCCATCTCAAAGGCCTTGAATGCTGTCAGGTTTGTGGCGGGTTTGGTGATGGATGGCGTGTCGCCAGCCCAGTCGATGTCGAGGGTCCAGAGGTCGGTCTCGGCGTGGCTGATGACCTTGGGGGTGCGGGCGGCAGCGTGGAATGCGAGGTGGTGCGCATCGGGCGAGAGGGCGATACCACGAGCGTTAAGGTCGAGTTCTTTGGTGAATGCAGTGGCGGGGATTTCTTTGGGGTGGGAGGCGTCTGTCGAAGGTTTGAAGCCGTAGAGAGTGTTCTTGGGGAACTCTTCGAAGATGCTCTCTTCGACGGTGGACTTGGTGACGAAGATCCAGCCCGACTTGCTCCATAGGTAGTCTTCTACGGCGAAGTACCCGCCAGTAAGTTGCCAAGGCGCATCCTGGGTTCCGTCAGCCTTCGGCAGGAAAACCATATAGAGCTGCGAGGCTACTGTGGGGTCGAGATTGCCCTCGCCGTTGAAGCGGTAGAGGGCGCGATTAACGATGCGGATGTCGGTTACGTGGGCGTCATCGCCGGTCGCGCGAGATTTCAGAGTGGCTTCAAGCTTGGCTTTTGCGGGGTCTTTCGATGTTGAGGAGAGGACCGTCAACACTGCTCCGTTGGGTGCCCATTGGGGGGACGACGCTCCCTTGGGGAGGTCAGTCAGCTTGATGGGATTCGCCGCCGGGGTTGCAGGCATCAGGTAAAGCTGCACCGGTGCGGGTGGTGTGCCGGGGCGTTCCACTGCGCGAACAAAGGCAATCTGTTTTCCGTCTGGTGACCAGCGTGGCGACGAGTCGTGAGTTCCGGCGGTCAGCAGAACTGGGGCGGCGCCGGGCTTGGTGAGGTCCAGGAGGTAGATCGACGTCTGGTAGCCGGCGTGGTCAGGCGTGACGCTGGCCTGGACGAAGCACAGGGTTGTGCCGGAGGGCGAGAGTTGCGTGTCGCCGATCCAGTTGAAGGCGAAGAGGTCCTTGTCGGTGATGGGGCGCTTGGCGGATTGCGCGGGAGCTATTGTAGCGGCAAAGGCTAGGGCAAGGGCGGCGAAGCGGCGCATGGGACCTCGGACAGAAGCTGGGAATGAGGACAAGATTATCACTGCGGAAGGGGGACGGTGCGGGGAGTGAGTCGCAGGTGCGGTAAGGGGAATCCAATGGCTATGGAAATTGGGGTCGATAGTTTTGCAGCGACGGGGAAGAACCCCGTCACGGGCGTGATCGTTTCGCCAGTGGATCGGATCGCAAGTCTGCTGGATGAGATTGAGCTGGCGGACCAGGTCGGTCTGGATGCGTTTGGGTTGGGCGAGCATCATCGTGCGGAGTTTTTGGACTCGTCACCAGCGGTGATTCTGGCTGCAGCTGCCGCCAGAACAAAGCAGATTCGGCTGACAAGCGCTGTGACGGTCTTGAGCGCGGCAGATCCGGTGCGGGTGTTTCAGGAGTTTGCGACGCTGGATTTGATCTCCAAGGGCCGAGCGGAGATTGTGGCTGGACGGGGATCATTTATTGAGAGCTTCCCGCTGTTTGGATTGAAGCTGGAGGACTACGATTCGCTGTTTGCGGAGAAGCTGGACCTGCTGCTGAAGCTGCGGGATGCCAACAACATCCATTGGGAAGGCAAGCATCGCGCGGCGCTGACCGGGCAAGGAATCTTTCCGAGACCGCTGCAGGAGAAGATGCCGATCTGGCTGGGCGTGGGTGGGACTCCGGAGTCGTTTGTGCGAGCTGGGCTGCTCGGGCTGCCGTTGATGATCGCGATTATTGGCGGCGAGCCGCATCGCTTTCGGCCACTGGTGGATTTGTACAATCGGGCTGGGGCACAGGCTGGTCATGATCCGGCGTCCCTGAAGGTTGGGATTCATGCGCTCGGCTATGTCGCGGAGACAGATGAGCAGGCAGCGGATGACTTCTTTCCGGGGTATGCGCAGGCGTTTACGGAGATCGGCAAGGAACGTGGGTGGCCGCCGGTTACTCGTCGGCACTTTGACTCGTTGCTAAGTGAGACTGGCGCGCTGATTGTTGGCGGGCCGGAGACGGTTATCGAAAAGGTGAAGTATTACGACGAGGTGCTTGGTGGAGTGGCACGGCTTGACTTCCAGATGAGCGTTGCGAGCTTGTCGCGGGAGATGCTGTTGAGCTCTACGCGGCTGCTTGGCGAGCAGGTTCGGCCTTCGTTTGTTGCGGGGAACAGGGCGTAACGGGGACCGAAGGGATTTTTAGTTCGGGATAAGAACAGGCAAGGGCGTGGCTTTGATGACCACGCCCTTGGTGTTTGTGCTGTAGCTTATTCTTCGCGGTAGTTGATGGGTGGCTTCTGATTGGCCGGGATCGGTGAGACGTAGTGGTGTGTATTGGTGAACTGTGCGAAGTCTGCTTTGGCAGCTGCGATGACGTCTGGTTTGGCAAAGAGGTCAGCGCCGAGTAAGGCTATGGATTTTGCCGAGACGAGCATACCTTCCTGGCCGATGCTCATGCCGGCAGTTGCGGTGGCTTGCCAGGTGTGGGGGACGACACCGGGGACGAAGGTGGCCGAGGTAAAGCCGATAGTGGGGACGACCCAGCTAATATCTCCGACGTCGGTGGAGGCTCCGCCAGCGTTGGGATCGTAGGGGCGCAGCGGCATGATTTTAGACGTCTGGTCGAGATTCCCGGCGGCTGAGGGCGGTAGCGATTTCTGGAGTTCAGCCGCGTATTTTGCCTCGTCCGGCGTGTAGGTGAAGCCGCCAACTTCGTCCATCTCTTTTTGCGCGAGTTGGGCGAGTGGGGTGTTCGGTACGATATTTGCGTCGGCGCTGACGATGTTTACGTCGACTGTCGTCTCGGTCATGATGGCCGCGCCGCGGGCGTTCTTTAGGACTCGCTCCCAGATCTCGGAGAGGGAATCGCCGGACGGGCTGCGGGCCATCAGGTACATCTGCGCGAGGTCGGGGACAACGTTCGGAGCGACGCCTCCCTTGGTGATGATGTAGTGGATGCGGGTGGTCTGGGGTACGTGCTCGCGCATGAACTCGATGCCGTTGCCCATCAGCATCAGGCCGTCGAGTGCGGAGCGTCCGCGATCGGGTGCAGCGGCGGCGTGGGCGGCGACTCCGTGGAACGTGAACTTGGCGGAGGTGATGGCAAGCGCGCCGCCGTTAGTGACGCCGTTGCGATCGCTGGGGTGCCAGTGGAGAACGACGTCGACATCCTTGAATAGGCCGGCGCGTTCCATGTAGACCTTGCCGGAGCCGCCTTCTTCGGCGGGAGTTCCGTAGTAGCGCAGGGTCCCTTTGATGTGATTGGCGACCATGTACTCCTTGAGTGATGAGGCCGCGAGTGCGGCGGCCGAGCCGAGGAGATTGTGGCCGCAGCCGTGACCGGGCGCGCCGTCGACGACGGGGGTTTTGCCGGGTACAGAAGCCTGCGAGAGGCCAGGGAGGGCGTCGAACTCGCCGAGGATGGCGATGACGGGGGAACCGGAGCCGTAGGTGGCGACGAAGGCTGTTGGCTCGTCGGGCATGGGGGTGGAGACGGTGAAGCCTGCGGCCCTGAGCTGATCTTCGAGCAGCGCTGCGCTCTTTTGCTCGTGGTAGCCAAGTTCGGCAAAGTCCCAGATTTGCTTGGAGACTTTTTGATACTGCTCGGTGTGTTTGGCGACGATGGAAAGAATCTCTTTGTGATCGGGCGATTGCGCGGCGAGCGGGGCTAGAGATGCGCAGAGAAACAGAAGTGCTTTTTTCGAGAGCGAAGTCATGGAAACTCCTCAGGTGGGCCGAGGCTTATCGTATCAGGCCCGTCGGGATTTCCTAGTCGCGGCTGCGTTTCTTGATCTCCACATTCAGCCGCTTGATCTTCTGATTCAGCGTGCTCAGGGGAATCTTGAAGTACTCGGCAGCTTCGGTCTGGTTCCAGTGGCAGCGCTCCAGGCGGTCGGCGATGATTCGCCGCTCGATCTCCTCCATCACGTCGAAGAGCGAGGCGTCGGGGCGATGGTCGAGCACGGACGCCGAGTAGGTGGTGCCGGTAAGTTGCGACGGCAGCAGGTCGGGTGTGATCGTGCGAGTGGTGGCTAGAACTACGCCGCGCTCCATCGCGTTCTCAAGCTCGCGGACGTTGCCGGGCCACTCGTAATCCATCAGAATGCGCAGAGCTTCTGGCGAGAGTGATGGGGCTTCAGTTCCGTTTTCGGTGGCGTAGAAGCGCAGGAAGTGCTGGGCGAGCAGAGGGATGTCCTCGCGGCGCTGGCGGAGCGGCGGAAGCTCCAGGCAGATGACGTTCAGGCGATAGAAGAGGTCTTCGCGGAAGCGGCCATCTTTGACGGCCTGCTGCAGGTTGACGTTGGTCGCGGCGACGATGCGGACGTCGACCTGAATCTCCTGTGTGCCACCGAGGTGCATGAAGCGCTTGTCCTGCAGGACGCGCAGAATCTTGGCCTGCATGTCCATCGACATGGTGCCGATTTCGTCGAGAAAGAGAGTTCCGCCGTTGGC
>JAYVZU010000638.1:0-2883 GCA_043783075.1 Rhodanobacteraceae bacterium | reverse complement strand
ATCCACTGCTTGATCGTCGGATAACTAACCCCGATCATCCGCGCCGCATCCCGCGGTGTCAGCATCACATTTGTTGCCATCTCAGTACCTCCACGACTTCACATCTGCTCCCGCAGGTGCGGTCTTCAACCAATGCTCCGCCATCTGCGGCAACACGCGCTGTGCCCAGTTCGCATTGTTCTGCTGCATCATGTACTCCGCCGGACCGCCCGTATAACAGTGCGGCATCCCCGGCCCATACTGGAACGTCGCGTCCGAATGTGGATTCAGCGAAGCCTCTAACTGCTGCTGCAATAGGTGGACAGCGTTGTTCAAAAAGTAGGTATCCCCATCCCCAACCGCCAGGTGCAGCTTACCTTCAAGTTTCGGCCCGAGAGTTGCCCAATCGCGCTTCATTATCGCCGCTAGGTCGTAATGCTCCTTCCAATACTTCAGCATTTCCTTATCGATCTTCCCGGTCAACGGATCAAGAATATCCGCCGGATATCCATCCGCTCCTGCTGGCGAAAACACAGCCTGCCAGATGTCCCGCTGCTCGGTCGAGCGTCCATGCGTCCCAAGTACATACTCGAACGCAAACTCACTCTGCGTATCCGCAATCACTGTGCCATCAGGCTTGCGATCCGCCGCAATTACCACTTCGCCAAAGTCACCCTTTAGCTTGAACGCATTGTCGTAGTCATACAAATTGATCCCCTGATACGCATGAAAGTCCACCGGATCAGGACACGCTGCATACGACCCGTTGTACTTCTCCGGATAGAACACCTGCGTCGCCAACGCCTCCCAACCACCGGTCGAGCCACCATACGTGGCCCGCGCCCAACCCTGCCCAATCCCGCGATATTCCTTCTCTACCGCAGGAATCAATTCATCATTGATCGCAGCACCATACGGCCCAACGTTAGCCGAGTCCACCACATAAGAATCGTCGTAGTACGGATTCGCATTCTGCACATACAGCATGATCACGCGCGGCATACGGCCCGCCGTCCAGTCCTGAAAGAACCGGTAGCCGTTGTCGGCGCCACGTCGCCCCTTCGCATTCGGATCAGGCTTTGCCGCCACAAAGGCCGGCCCCGAAGTTGCATGGTAGTGGTCCTGATACACCACCAGCGGGTACTTCGCATCGGGATGTTCGTCGAAGCCATCCGGCAGCAGCACCCACGCCCCCAGATACGTATCCCGTCCCCAGAACTTGGTCAGTTTCTCGCTCTTGAACCGCATGTACTTCAGCCACTTTGCGCCGGGGTCCTTCGCTGCAATCACTGCTGGATCCTGGTCTGTACCCGCAATCGGCGCGAACACTTTATCCAGCGAAATCTTGACCGTCGACTTCGCGTCCAGATGCAGCTTCACCGGCGCGTTATATGGGTTCCCCGGCTTCCGATCCCAGTGCTGACCCTCGCCCTTATCCGGCGGCAGCCACAGCGTCTTTCCCGTCTCCAGGTGGAACTGCTCGTAGACATTGAAGACCCCCTGCACAAAATAATCGCCCGCCTCTAAATCAGCGAGTGACTTTCGCGGATATCCAAACGTCTTCGCATCCACTACGATCGGCTGCCCCGCCGTGGTGCCGTCCACATCCACACCAAATGCCTGCGCCGACTCGTAGTTCTCCGACATCTGCATCCGCGGCTCCGGCGAATCTTTCTTCGCAATCACCAGAATCAGGTGCCCATGTAGCGGAGCAGTAGCGGGTATCGTGACTTCAATCCGCTGCGCATAAGCAGACGTGACAGAACAAAACAGGACAGGAGCAAGCAGCCGAAGAATTCGCATCGTGCCGAAAGTCTAGCAGCCTGCGTCTTGAGCTGACAGCCCAAAGCTCAAAAACTGTCAGCTCAAGATTCATGCCTCTTCATTTCGTCATCTTCAAACCTAAAACAACACCTTAACCCCCAGCTGTATCTGTCTCGACATAGCCGCCGAAGTAATCACTCCAGCCGTCGGACTCGACACCGCCACCGCTGTCTGATTCGCAACCGTCCCCTGCGATGGCCCCGAGCTAAACACCACCTCATTCGGTACCTGCAGATTTGTGCGATTGAGAATGTTGAAGAACTCCGCACGAAACTGCACCCGCGTCCGCTCCGTCAGCTTCGTCGCCTTCAGCAGCGACAGATCCCAATCCGAGTACCCCGGCCCGACCAGCGAATCGCGGCTCACATTCCCAACCGTGCCATAGGCTGGAGCCGAGAAGGCCGCCGGATTGAAATACTGCGCCACACGCGCTGCGGTGCTTCCTCCTGCATATAAGTTCCCCGCAAAATTCGGATTCAAATTCGGCCGCACCGGATTGCGCGAGTCACCCGAACCTGTCGGGTTATACCCAAGCTGCGGCGAGAACGGGAATCCAGACTGCACCGTAGCAATCGTCGACAAAGACCACCCAGAGATGAGCCGTCCACCCACTCCGCCAACCCTGGCAAAGTAAGCCTTGCCATCGCCAAACGGCAGGTCATATGACGCGTTGAACGCGGCTGCATTCCGTACATCCGTAGCCGCCGGGCCGTAGTCCAAATCCGGCAGAGAGGGCACCGAAGTAAACGCCGGAGTATTCGCAGAAACCGAAGTATTCCACGCCGAACCATTGTCCAGATTCTTGGAGTAGGTATAGTTCGCGCGGAGCCGCAGACCATGCGTCAGATCGTGCCGCAGATCCACCACCAGCGCGTTGTAGTTGCCCGTCCCCGTCGAATACCACGAAGTAGAATTCGCGAGCGCCGGGTTAGCCTTCACGGTGTTCGGATAGTAGATCGTCCCATTCGGCTGAACGACAAACGCCGGCTCATTCAGGTCGCCCGAGAGAATCTGGTTGTAGCTCCGCGAACCCGTATAACCAATCGTCAAAGTCGTCGCGCGCGCCACCTGCTGCTCCAG
>JAYVZU010000637.1:0-8660 GCA_043783075.1 Rhodanobacteraceae bacterium | reverse complement strand
TACGCAACTGGTTGCGCAGCATCTTCCGCTATCTCCGGAACGCCGTCGCCATACACGGTCTCCATAATCGATCCCGCAGTAATCATCGCCATTCCCAGCGCTCCGGCATCGCTTAGCGTCTCCGCCTTGCGCAGCGCGACATCATTCACAGATTTCTCCATCGCCCGATGCCGCACCATGCCTGAGAGCTGCTCCAGCATAAAGTCCGGCGCGGCCCGGAAGACTGCGCCACCAAAGATAATCGCTTGTGGATTCAACAAGTTGACCAAGTCAGCCGTAGCCGCACCCAGGTGCTTTGCAGACTCGCTCAGCGACCGGTACGAGAGGCTGTCGCCCTCCGTCGCCGCCAGCGCAATCATTTCAATCGTAATTTTCTCCGGATCGCCACCCGCCATCTCCAGCACACGCGACGACACACCCTTCGCCAATGCAGTCTGCACCGTCTCGATAATCCGAGCGCCCGAGGCAAGCGCCTCCAGGCAGCCGTAGCTGCCGCAGCAGCAGAGCGGCCCGTTTTCATCGACAGTTATGTGGCCAAACTCGCCGGCACTGCCGTTGCATCCGCGATAAACCTTGCCGTGAATGAAGATCGTCGCGCCAACTCCCATGCCTACATCGACATACACGAAATCCTGATAATTCCGCCCCGCCCCGCGAGACCGTTCCATAATCGCGATCGCCCGGACGCTGTCTTCCAGCACACACGGGACGCCGAACTCTAACTCGCAGATCTCGCGTAGTGGAACATTCCGCCAGCTCTCCATGAACCCAGGTCGCGGATAGGACAGGATCATCCCCTTTTCGAGATCAATCACACCAGAGAACGCGATGCCGATCCCACGTATCTCTTCGGCCGCAACTCCAGCCTCTGCAATCACTTCGCGTATCTGCGCGAAGCAACGGGCCAACACCGCTGGCCTGCCCTGACTCATATCAGTTGCAACCTGGCGTTGAGAAATCGGCTCGCCGTTCAGATCGGTCAAGGCAATGCGCAGGTTGAATGTTCCCAGATCGACGCCAATCACATATCCCAGAGTCCGGGCCAGCCGCAGTCCAACCCGCTTGCGTCCGACACTGACGGAAGTGACCGTGCCTTCGACCAGCAGGTTCCGCTCGGACAACGCGTTTACGACTCCCGTAATGGCAGCGGTGCTTAGCCCGGTCTCATGGGCAAGCTCAATTCGCGAAATCGACGGCCGCGCCTGGATGAGTCTCAGCACGCTAAGCTCCGTCTGCGACGCCTTGCGAAGCGGTATTTTTTCCGGCGAGCGCGAGCCGCTCTTTGATTCCATTGCCATTGTCTTCCCCAGATACATACATTACAAGTCGATCTAAATCTACTGCCTTGACTAGTATCCGCGTCAACCTCTACAAGTGTAGACGCCGTGTCGAATAATTCAACGTTCAAAACGCGTACCGCCCCGATTCGAAGCCAACCGCTTCCGCCAGAGTATCCGAGCGTCTACGGCATGGACCATGAAGAGGAGGAAGCTCTGCTGCGAGTCTGCCGCAGCCACTCGCTCTTCCGCTACTACGGGCCCAAACCGCAACATGAGGTCCGCCAATTCGAGGCAGAGTTTGCTGCTTTTATTGGCGCAAAATACGCCCTCGCCGTAACCAGCGGAACCGCCGCTCTTCACACCGCACTCAGCGCACTGCGCGTCGGTCCCGGGCAGGAAATAATCATACCTGCTTTCCTGTGGGTTTCGGTGGCATCCGCCGTCATCAATGTGGGTGCCATTCCAGTCATCGCGGAGATCGACGACACCCTCGGCCTCGACGCCAACGACGTCCTCCGCAAGATCACACCCCGAACCGCCGGTATCATCTGCATTCACATGTGTGGTGCGCCCGCCGACGTGGTCCCGCTGGTCGCCCTCGCACGCGCCCGCGGCATATTCCTCATCGAAGACTGCGCCCAGTGCGTCGGCGGGACCATTCAAGGCCAAAGGGTCGGCACATTCGGCGACATCGGCGTCTTCAGCTTCCAGCTCAACAAAAACATGAGCGCGGGCGAGGGCGGAGCCGTCATCACCAACAACCTGGCGCTCCACCGCCGCGCCATCGCCGTCCACGACGTTGGCGTGTCTCGCGACGAATCCGACGAACTCCTCCCCGACGACGTCGCATCCTACAGTTGGAACCGCGGCTATAGGCTCGACGAACTCCGCGCCGCCGTCCTGCGCGTCCAACTCCGCAAATTGCCAGCAACCATCGCCCGTCTGCGCGACAGCAAATACCGCATTATCGCGGGAATTGTAGGCAAATCCGGCTTCCATGGCAGCCGAGTCGGCGATCGCAGCGGCGATACCGGCCCATTCATGGTGACCATCTTTCCTACCGAGGCCCGTGCCCGCCGCGTCAACCAGCGCATGCGCTGGCACGGTATCTACTGCTCCACAGAAGCCTCGTCGAACACACTACTCGTCGACTACGGCATGCACATCTACTCCAACATTCGCGGCCTCACCGAAAAGATCGGCACCGACCGCATCGGCTCCCCGTGGACCCTCGAAGCCAACCGCGAGTCGGTCTACAGCTACCAACTTGGAGCCTGCCCTCAGTCCGACGACCTCTTCCGCCGCAGCGTCATGCTCACCATCCCCTCCAGCCTGACCCAAGCCGACGAACAAGACGTCATCGACGCCTATCTCGACTCAATGGACGATGCAGACTAACCCGCTCCGTCAAAATACATCACTGCTAGAGGCGAGTTTCTAATACCGATGCTGCTCTTCAGTTTTCTTGTTTGTCATCCCGCAGGGATCTGCTTCTGTCGTTCGCTCTATATCAAAACGAAATTTGCGATAGTTGATAAATGAATTATTGTCGCGAGGTATTCGTGTGCGGTACTCTCCGTTCGTTCAATCAGTTATTCAAGGTCGTGGGTTTCCATGCAAAATGTTAGAAATATTGCGGTATTGACGTCATTGTCTCTCGCCCTGGCTCTCGGAATTTCGCATCCACGCGGCACCCATGCGGCACTAGCTGGCATCCAGGCCGAAGGCTCCAGCGTCAATAATTGGTCGACCTACAACGGCAACGCCATGGGTCAGCACTACTCGCCGCTCACCCAGATCACTCCCGAAAACGTTCGCCAGCTCAAGCAAGTCTGGCGCACCGACGTAGGCTCCGCTGGCGGCTTGCAAGCCAATCCGCTGATGGTCGGCCGAACACTCTTTACCTACAGCCCCACCCTCCAGGTCGTTGCGCTCGACGGAGCCACCGGTAAGCAGCTTTGGACATTCGACTCCCAGGTCGTAGGCCGCCAACCCAGCCGCGGCTTTACCTACTGGACCGACGGCAAGCAGGCGCGCCTTTTCGCTTACATCATGAACTTCCTCTACGCCCTCGACCCCGCCAACGGGCAGCCAATCCCCAGCTTCGGCGAGGGTGGCCGTCTCGACATGCGGAAGGATCTCGACTCCGACTTCACCCAGAACACCGTCGCCCTCACCTCCCCCGGCACCCTTTATAAAGACAGCCTCGTCCTCGGCTTCCGCGCCCCCGAAACCAGCCCCGCACCCCACGGCGACATCCGTGCCTACAACGTCCTAACCGGCAAACTCATCTGGAGCTTTCACACCATCCCGCATCCCGGCGAGCCCGGTTACAAGACCTGGCCCGAGGGAGCCTGGCAGACCGCCGGAGCCGCCAACAACTGGGCCGGCAGCGTCGTCGACGAGGTGCGCGGCATCGTCTACGTCCCAACCGGCTCCGCAGTCTCCGACTTCTACGGCGCCGACCGCACTGGCGACGACCTTTATGCCAACACCCTCCTGGCCCTCGACGCCCGCACCGGCAAGCTCCTCTGGCACTTTCAGGGCGTCCACCACGACATCTGGGACCGCGACTTCCCATCCCCACCCGTCCTCGTCACCGTCCAGCACGAAGGCAAACCCGTCGACGCAGTAGCCCAAACCACCAAGCAAGGCTTCGTCTTCCTCTTCGACCGAGTCACCGGCAAGTCGCTCTTCCCCATCGAAGAGCACCCCTTTCCAACCTCCGACGTCCCCGGCGAAGTCACCTCCAAAACCCAACCCATCCCTCTGGCACCAGCGCCCTTCGCCCGCCAGCGACTCACTGCCGACATGCTGACCACGCGCACTTCCGACGCGCACGCCTGGGCTGTCGAGCAGTTCAAATCGATGCGTGGCGACGGCCAGTTCCTCCCCTTCACCGTCGGCAAGCAAACCGTAACCTTCCCCGGCTTCGACGGCGGTGCCGAGTGGGGCGGACCGGCAGTCGATCCCAAATCCGGCGTCATCTACATCAACGCCAACGACCTACCCTGGACCGGCGGCCTCGTCCAAAACACTGCCGGAAGCCCCGGCCGGGTGCTCTACCAGACCCAGTGCGCCGTCTGCCACGGCACCGACCGCGCCGGAAATCCACCCGCATTCCCATCGCTCGTCGGTGTCGACAAACGCCTGTCGCCCACCGAGATCACCGATATCGTTCACGGCGGCAAAGGCCGCATGCCCGGCTTCCCAACCGTCGAGGGCGAACGTCTCAACCAACTCATTGCCTATCTAGAGCAGGGAACCAGCGACAAATCCGAACTGGCCGCAGCGACTCCAGCAGCATCCACCGCAAAATACCGTTTCACCGGCTACAAAAAGTTCCTCGACCCCGAAGGCTATCCCGCCGTTGTCCCACCGTGGGGCACACTGAACGCAATCGACTTGAACACCGGAAAATATCTCTGGAAAATTCCCTTAGGCAGCTACCCAGCCCTAGCCGCAAAGGGAATCGCAGACACCGGCTCCGAGAACTACGGCGGCCCGGTCCTCACCGCCAGCGGCTTGCTCTTCATCAGCGCAACTGTCTACGACCGCAAGATCCGTGCCTTCGACTCGCACACGGGAAAGCTGCTTTGGGAAGCAGATCTCCCGTTCGCCGGAAACGCCACACCCAGCACCTACATGATCGACGGCAAGCAGTACCTCGTCATCGCCTGCAGCGCCGCCCGCGACCCCAAAGCCCCCCAAGGGGCTGCCTACGTAGCCTTCGCTCTACCATGATCGCTTCCGACTGGTATGAATTGCTAAAAGATTTGCTGCTCTTCTGTTTTCTTGTTTGTCATCCCGCAGGGATTTGCTTTTGTCTTTCGCTCTATACCAACAGGAAATTCGCGCTAATACTTCAACCCAAACCCAATCGGAAAAAGCGGGTCCTTCGAGTCATGCGGCACATCGCTCTTCTGCGCCAACACTGCTTCCATCGATGAAGGCAGCTCAAACGGCAGATGCGCCGTCGGCGACGCATTACCCGCAATAACCTTGAGCAACTGATCGTCTACAATCCCAAATTCGCCGAACAAAGCCGTCGAGTGCTCCACAACATTCTTCAACAGAATTGGACGCTCCAGATTCGTCGCAAACACCGTTGGGACCATCGCGCTAACCCGCAGAAAGTCCACATAAGCCGCGTCCTGATCGGTAAAGTTCAGCCGCCCCTCATGCTGCCGTCCACCAAAGAAGTTCCCCGTATGCTCCGACTGAAACGGTGCCGGAACATGGAAGATCGCGACATCAGCCTGTGCCGGATCCTTCACCACCACGAACCCCGCCCGAACCGCAGCTTCATCGCTCACGCCATTCAGGTAGACCTTCTTGCCCGCAGCCAGCGGAAGCAAAGGCTTTTTGCTCCCCTTGGCAGCCGCATTCTGCAGTAACACGACGGCCTTCACCTGGGCCGCCTCACCCATCTTCACAAACGCAGCACTTCCTGCAATCTGGCCAGCCTTGGCCTCATCCGTATACGGCTGCTCAAAAATCCCGAGCTGGAACTTCTGCTCCAGAATCCTCAGTGCCGCGTCGCGTACCCGAGCTTCTGCCAGCAATCCCTTCTGCACCGCATCCACAATCATGTCCGACTGATCGGTCCCACCAACCTGATCTACCCCTGCATTGATCGACTTGGCGAACCGCTGTACCTGCGTCAGATCCTCCACGCCCCACGGCATTCCAATGTCGCCCGGACCCGCCTTCTTGCCCGCCGGTGCCCCCTGATGGCAATCCTGATTGCAGTTATTCGTGATCGACCAGTCGCTCAACACGACGCCCTTGAATCCGTAAGTCCCACGCAGAAGATCCGTCAGCAACTGCCGATTGAAGCCCGTCCCCACCTGTTCTACTGGCTTGCCGTCAATCGACAAATTCTCAAGAATCACATAGGTAGGCATCACTCCAGCTACGTTCGCTTCAAACGCTCCGGTGAAGGGAATCAGGTGCTGCTTGAAGTTGTTGCCTGGAAACGTAGCAAACCGCCCATAGAAGTTATGGCCATCCCAGCCATCCTTAGCCGCGCCATAGCCAGCCCAGTGCTTCACAACCGCGATCACGCTGCCCGAATTCAATCCCTTGTCACCATTCTGGATGCCCGCGACATACGCACGCACCATGCGCTTTGCAATCTGTGCGTCCTCGCCAAACGTGCCGTCGGACCGTGCCCAGCGCGGCTCCGTCGCCAGATCCGCCTGCGGTGCCAGCGACTCCCGCAGCCCAACCGCGATGTACTCCTGCCGAACCACGTCGCCAAAGCTTCGCGTCAACGCTTCGTCGTTAGCCGCCGCCAAACCCAACGCATTCGGCCAATGCGAGAAGTCAGCCTCCGTCGAGCCCGCTCCCAGAACGCTGCCAAAATGATTCCGGGGGTCGCTCGAAATCGTCACCGGAATCCCCCACGGCGCCGCTTCCCCCACCTCCTGAATCGCGTTGTTCTGCTTCGCAAACATCTCGGGTTTAGTGCTCAACCGCGTAGTAAATGTATTTGCGTGCTTCTCCAAAATCATCCCGCGAACCTTCGCCAGATCGTACTCCTGGCCCACTCCAATGCTTCCCATCGGGCCAGCAGCCGTCGGCAGAGTCCCATGTACCATCAGCCCCGCAAGCTCCGCCACACTCAACCGCTTCGCCAGATCCGCCGCGCGAACATGAGGCGAGAGCCGCCAATCCTCATAAGGATCAAGCACCCCGTTGCGATCCAGATCCTTAAACTCCAATCCATCGACCTTCAGGATCAGCACCGAACGCTTCCCGAGAACCGGTTGGGATGGCTTGCCCGACTGAGCAAGCGCGTTGCAGGCGGTCAACGAAAGGCATGCAACGATGCCGTGAATCAAGTGGGGTGTACGCATAAAGGGCCTTCTTTCTATCTTGAGAGAATTACAGTGACCTATAGTCGTGCAGCAACTGCTCACGAGCAGTCTGGAGTGCCGTCGCCGTATCGCCCGTCGCGTAAAACTCCATCGCAATCGTGCCCGTGTACTTCAGCCGCGCCAGAGTCCTGAAAATGTTAGTGTAGTTCATTTCGCCGGTGCCCGGTTCATGTCGTCCCGGAACATCCGCAATATGAATCAGCCCCACGTAGTCGATGTTCTTTTCCAGCTTTTCAATCAGATTTCCCTGACTCCGCTGTTCGTGGTAAAGGTCATACAGGACCAGCATATTCGGGCTTCCAATCGCGCGGACAATCTCGAAAGCCTCACCCACGCCATCCAGATAAATCGGCGGATTCTCCAGCCGGTCGATCGGTTCAATGACACCAACCAAACCCGCCGCTGCCAGCAACGGCACCGCCCGCTTCAAGTTGTCGATGCAAGCCTGATGCTGCACAGCCTGCGGTACATCCAGCCGCTTTCCCGAGGTAAAGATAATCTGGCGGCAACCCAGCCGCTTCGCAATTGGAATCAGCGCCTTCAACTCCTCGATAAATGCATCGCCAGCCGCCGGATCGGCGAACCCGTGCGACACCCCAGTGGTCGCGTCAACAGTAATTCCCAGCGCCTTCATCTTCCCCAGAATCCGCGTGTAGTCGTCCTCCGACCACGTCTTGAACTCGCCCACCAACTCCACCTGGTGGTACCCGGCCTTCGCCACCGTCTCAAGATTCTGCTCCAACGTCCCGAGCTTTTTCATCGCCCAAATCATCACCGAAAAGTTCGGGACTCCAGCCGTATCCTGCCCCAGCGCGCGAAGTGGAAGAGAAGGGGCGGCCAGCGAGGCGGCCATCATCCCGGTAAAGCATCTGCGAGTCAACATGAGAGTCCTTATAACTGCTGATTCCGTAATCCTGCCGCGAATGCCGAGGTCCCACTGGCATACCGCCCACCCAACCACCGTCGTCATTCTGGCAAAGCCAGAATCTCCGTAGTTGCCCTTATTCCGACCAGTCTCTTTACGGCAACTCCCGAATCCAGATATTGCGGAAGCTGATCGGCTCACTCTTGTCGCCATGCGCCTGCAGCTTGATCGGCGCCGCATCGTACTTTTTATAAACGGGCTTGCCGATGTAAAAAGTCTCGCCAATCAACTGGAAGTGGTTCTGAACCAGTACCCCATTGAACAGCACTGTCACGTATGCCGGAGTCTTCACAGACCCATCAGCGTTGAACGTCGGCGCAGTCCATGCCACGTCATACGTCTGCCACTCACCCGGCTTCCGATTCGGATTCACGAGCGGTGGGCTCTGCTTATAGATCGCCCCAGCCTGCCCGTTCACATAGGTCTTGTTGTTATACGAATCCAGTACCTGCAACTCGTAACCCGCATCGCCCGGCCCGGTCGAGGCGAGAAAAACCCCGCTGTTGCCGCGAGCCTGGCTGGTCCCGGTAATGCTTTCCGGAATCTTCCACTCCACGTGCAACTGGTAGTTCT
>JAYVZU010000636.1:0-2886 GCA_043783075.1 Rhodanobacteraceae bacterium | reverse complement strand
GGATCCGCAATCCGGACCCTGCTGTTGTCTGCGTGCGTTGCCTGCCTGGCGATTTCGGCCGGTGCGCAGGGCCGTGGGCCGGGTGGACCTCCTGGTGGCGGCAGCCGGGGCAGGCCGGGCGGCGGCGGCATGGGCGGTTTCGGAGGCGGTGTTTCAATCGGTATTGGTGGCGGTTCGAACCGGACGACGATCGGCGGAAACACGCGAGTTCCCAATCCGCAACAGACCGGCGGGTCTACGGAAAGTCAGGGTGGCCTTCAGCTTGGCCCGGCGGGACGCTGGTGGGACAACAAAGATTTCGCTCGGACGATTGGACTGGATTCGCGGCAACAGAAGCGGTTGGACGAGGTCTTTGACGGAAATAAAGACACGTTGGTGAAGCTCTACAAGAGCTTGCAGCATGAAGAGTCGCAGCTGGAGAAGCTGACCCGTTCCCGGGAGCTGGATGAGAATCAGATCTTTCAGCAGATTGATCGGGTAACGGTGGCGCGCGGCGAATTGGAAAAAGCGAATGCCCACAGATTGCTGCAGATTCGCAAGGAACTGACCCCGGAGCAGACCTCGCGGCTGGACGATCTTCGTCCGCAGACCGTGCAGTAATCGCGCGGCTTAGAGTGAATTGCGTGATGGCAAGCCGGGAACGACAACAGCAGATCCCTACGGGATGACAAACAAAGGGAGAAATTCGCTATACATCGTTAGCGAATTTGCCCTGACGCAGCCATGAGAGCTAATTGCTTAATGGCATACGGCCGCCCGTAAGACAACTACGGAGATTCTGGCTTTGCCAGAATGACGGCTGTGGTGGGGTTGATTTTATGGTAATGGGGAAATGCCCTATTCCAACAACATCAAAGCTTGAGCTTTACTGACCGCCGGTTGCGGCGATGGTAGGTGTTGTCGGCTTGGGGTCAAAGTACTTCCGTTCAAATAGCCCGCGGTAGAACTGGCCGGTAAGTTCGGCGGCTTTGGGCCCGAAGGTTGGGCGACCGCCTTCGAGGAAGATCACAGTCACAATGCGGCCGTTCGGGGTTTCGGCGTAGGAGCCGAACCAGCCGAAGCGTGTGCCGTTGTTGGAGCAGGTGCCGGTCTTACCCATCACTGGGAACTCGCGGAAGTTGGCGCGGAGACTGCGAGCGGTGCCATATTGCGTCACAGCAAGCATTCCGACCTGCATCTCGGGGATCAGGCTTTCGATATCGAGAGAGCGCTTGATCTTGGGCTCGAGAGTGGCGGCTTCATCCTGGGTGGTGGGGTGTTGGAGATAGTAGAGGGTTCCGCCGTTTGCGATGGCGGAGACGATCGCGCCGAGTTGGAGCGGGGTCATGCTGATGCTCTCGCCGAACGAGCACATACGGCCCACACCGCCCATCTTCGCCGGGAGTTCCTGGTCGGGATAGGTTCCGAGCTGCTCGCCGGAGATGTTGTAGCCGGCAAGTTCGCCGAGGCCGAGTTGGTTGGCGTAGTGCTTGACGCGCTCGAAGCCGAGCGAGCGGCCAAGGGTCTCGAAGTAGAGATTGTTGGAGTGGGCGAGGGCTTCGGTGAGGTTCAGGTGGTAGCCGCCGCCGAGCGCAACCGGCGTTTGGCGGGTGATGATGCCTTCCTGCAGAGCTGCGAGGGCGACGGTGAGCTTGATCGTCGAGCAAGGTTCTGCGCCAGACGAGAGCGCGAGTTTCTGGTTGACCATGGCGAGAATGCGGCCGGTAGCGGGGTCAATCGCGACGGCGGTGCCGTTCATATTGCCGAGGGCGGCAATCGCAGCTTCGCGGACGATGGGGTCTTCCCCGGCTGTGATATCTCCGGAGGTTACGTCATTGGCGAAGGAGCTGGCGGAAAAGCGCTCGAAGGAGCGGTGTTTGGCGGCGACACGGACGAGTTTCCCGTGCGGTCCGCGAACGAGGCGGGTGGCCGCAACCGGTGTAGCTGCAACCTTCAGGCTGCGCTTGCCGGCGTGCGTCGTTGCTGCCGCCAGATGAGCATGGTGCGCGGTGGAATGCGCCTTGGGGCTAAGATGAACGGCCTTCTTGCCGGTTGAGGCATTCGCTACGCACGTCGCAGTCAGAATTGCGGAGAGGATGGTGCAGCGGATTCCGGTGGCCCTGTGAAACATCAATAGCGTCTCCCTCAAGATAGACTCTGCCTTAACTGGAATGTCGTCCCAGCGGCTGCAGGAAGCAATGCAACTTTAGAACCAAAGTCGGTGATTCCAGTTTAGCTTGCTCTCATCTAAATTGCCCAGGACTAGTGGCCGCGGCGCAAAAACGCGGGAATATCCAGTTCGTCAGCTTCGGTTGTCTCCCGAACCACGGAGCCGGTGAATGGTGGAACCCGGACGGCGGGCTCGGCGACAGATGGCTCCAGGATGCTTTCGATGGCGCGATTGGCTTCCTCGTACTGCAGCCGGATGGGCCGGGTGGAATCGGGTGAGTCGAAGCCGCGTGCGGACGGCATGCGGGTGTCGACTGCTTGATCCTGCGCCAGCAACTGGCGGGCTGGGACTCGGAAGAAGTCGTCGTCGAAGACGGAGCGCGGAACCGGAATCAGTTCCGGAGCAGCGGCTTCAACAGCCGGGACTTCGTCCAGGTCATCCAAATGGCCGGAGCCGACCAACTCCTGGGACATTTCTTCGTCGCTCAGATGCTCTTCCCATGTGCGATCGTCCTCAGTGGCTGCTTCCTGTACGACAATCGGCTGAACCTCAATCGGTGCCGCGTGAATGGCCGGAGCAGCGATGTGTGCGGCTTGGATTGGCTCGGCGAGAATGGATTCGGCAGCAATCGGGTGGACTGGCTCGGCCATGCGGGTGATCGGGGCTTCATCAAACTGAGCCCGAGCAGCGGCTACGCGGGAGATTGGAACGTCGTAGTGGAGGGTCGGCTGGGCTGC
>JAYVZU010000635.1:0-8678 GCA_043783075.1 Rhodanobacteraceae bacterium | reverse complement strand
TTCCAGATCAGCTTGCCGGTGACCGCGTTGACGGCGTAGACCGAGCCGCCGATATCGCCGAAGTAGACCGCCCAATCGGTCCCTACCCTGCCGATACTGATGGCGGTGCGAACGCCGGCGTCGGTTGCGAAGGCCCAGCGGAGACAACCCGTTGCCGCATCCAGAGCGAAGACCCGATTGTTCGTGCCTGCGACGAAGAGTCGTCCGCCAGCTACGGTTGGCTGCGAGTCGGCACGCCACGCACCATCAAATCCAAAGGCCCCGCGCACTTTCAGCCGAGGGACTTGATCTGCAGTCAGGCGGGCCATGGCCGCAGATTGCGGACGCTGATTCGAACTATCGACTCCCCAGCCATTCCAGTGCGGGGAGTCGAGGGCAGAATCAAAGCTGGGCGGAGTTGATGTGCAGGCGTTGCGTTCCGGGGCTTCGGGGGCAAACTTCTTGCCGGTCACGTAGGCGGATACGGCTCGAATCTCTTCGCGGTTTAGCCGGAGGCCTTGCCTGACCATGACGCCCTGCATGAGCGCAGACTGGACGGATTCGAGCGCGACTCGCCGAAAGCCTTCGAGCAACGGGGCTCTGCCGACGCCGGTATCGTGGCACGAGCTACAGTGCGAGTGATAGACAGTTGCCCCCTCCTGAGCGACGGCGGCAGAAAATGACAAGACAAGAAAACAAAAGTGTAAGCGCAACATAGCCTCCAAACGCCCCGGGACAAATCCCGAAGACGTTGTGCCAAATGGACCCAATACCAAATGCCATCTGGCCGGAATGTTGGTCCCCCCAGTCCCGACGGCTGAATCTGACTCAAGCCGTCGCGACTGGGGGCTTGCACTACACCTTTTGCTACAGGTAACTGCTCGTCCGATGCAATTTTGGTTACTGGAGCGGCATCTCGAACTCCAGTTTGCTGCCTCCGTAGATCTTTACGGTCGCTTTTTGGTAAGCGCTGGCGGGTGCGGACATGATGTTCTCGACGTAGGTCTGCGGATTGCGGTCGTAGAGGGGGAACCAACTCGACTGGACTTCGACCATCATGCGATGGCCCTTGAGGAAGGTGTGGTCCGCACCGTGGAGCGACCACTTGTACTCCTCGACCTTGTTGGCGGTGATGGGCTCGGGCTTCTCGAAGCTCTTGCGGTAGCGGCCACGGAAGATTTCGTCGACGATCATGGTCTGCTGGCCGTCGGAGGCGACGTCGATCAGCTTGACGATCCAGTCGGCGTCGGTGCCAGTGGTTGAGGCGAAGATGTCGGCTGTGACATCGCCTGTGACCGTCACGTCTCTATCGAGGACGTCGCCCTTGAACTCGGTGAGGTCTTTGCGGCCATCGACGAAACGTTGGTCTTCGACCAGCCAGGTGCGCCACTTGGAGCCGTTGCCGTAGGTGGATTGCACGGGGCGATGGCGGTACGGGATGGGGTCGGCGGGGTCAGCAATGTAGCTGGCCAGCTCATTTTTCGGCATCGGCAGAGGAAGCTTTGGCAGCTTCGGCATTGGCAACAATCCGCCATTTGCAGTGAGATACAAATTTGCCGACACAAATCCGCTCTTCGGCGGCCAGACATCGTATCGCTCCCACTTGTTCTCGCCTGTGCGGAAGCTGGCGACGCCTTTGAGGTCGTAGCCGGGCTTGCCCTTGAGGTAGAACTCGAAGAACGGTGATTCGAACTTGGTGCGGTAGTCTTCGCCGGTCTTCACACCGCCAAACGAGACCTTTCCGAAGTTTGCGCCCAGCGCATCTCCTGGTCCGCGAGCCCAGCCACCGTGGTTCCACGGGCCGAGCACCATGAATACTTCGTGCTTGGTATCGTTCGGATGCAGTGCGGCGTACTCGGCCTGCGTTCCCCACATATCTTCCTGGTCCCAGTAGCCGCCGACTTCCAGCGTCGGAACCTCGACCTTGTTCAGGTGCGATTCGACCGCCATATCCTTCCAGAATTTTACGTAGCTGGGCTGCGCGAGGAAGACCTTGGCCGTGGGCAGGTTTTCGATCGCCGCGACCTTGGCGGCGCCGGCGAAGTTCACGTTTTTCAGGAAGAAGTCGTATTGATCTTCCTCCGAGTTCGCGGGGACGTCGGTCTTCTGCGCTTCAAGCTGCTGCACGTAGTCGAAGCCGTAGGTCTCGCGGAATGCGCCGTTGTGGAAGAAGTCGTCGCCGAGCCATATGTTGGTCATTGGAGCCTGCGGGCTGATCGCCTTGACGGCTGGATGCGCGTCGATTCCGGCCATCATGGCGAGAAATCCGGGGTAGCTGATGCCGAGGACGCCGACCTTGCCGTCGTTGTTGGGAACATTCTTCAGCAGCCAGTCGATGGTGTCGCGGGTATCGGTCGTCTCATCCACGTCGGTCTTTGCGGTGTGCGCAACGACGGGGCGATTCATGACGAAGGTTCCCTCGCTACCGTAACGGCCGCGAATGTCCTCGTATACAAAGATGTAGCCGCTTTTTGCCAACTCCGGTTTGCTGGCGGCTACGCGCCTGGGGGTGTAGCCGTCGACTCCGTAGGGTGTGCGCTCCATCAGAAACGGCAGCGCCGGTGCGCCTGCAGCATCCGAGCCGGCCGGCCGCACGATCACCGCGTGGAGCTTCGCGCCGTCGCGCATCGGGATCATCGCCTCGGAGCCTACGTACTCCGGCACCTGCCCATGACAGCCCACAGTCAAAACCAAAGCTGCAATTGCCAACCCGAAAAAGCGCTTCATCCGAATCCTCCAAAACGAAATACTTAGCACCGATTTACCACCGATCTGAAAGGCGATTTAGCGACAAGTTCTCAGGGTCTTTAAATCGCTTTTCAGATCGGTGGCAAATCGGTGTTAAGCCTTGGTTCTTGTGTTATTCAGCTTTGGGTGCGGGGCTTGCGTCGCACTTCCAGCCTTCGCGGCCGTGGGTGCCGTCGCAGAACGGGCGGTTGGACGACAGACCGCAGCGGCAGAGCGAAACCGCCGGTTTACCGGTCAGATCCCACGCGACGCCATTCGCATCCACCAACGAAATCGGACCTTCCACGCGAAACGGGCCGTTGGGCCGAACCGTGATCTTGACTGCAGGCACAACTACTTCTTCAGACATACTTTCTCCTTGGGGAACTAACGTCAGGATAGCAAACGCGCCGTCAGCCCTTCGTATTGAGCCATGCAAAACTTCTCTGCGCGCGAGACCGAGTGGCTGCTCGAACTGGACGGGATCGAACTCGCTGGCTTTCGTCGCCGAGCCTTTGCCTTCCTGGTCGACGTCGTGTTTGCTTACACCATCATCATCGCGCTTGCCAGCCTTCAGGCTCTGCTCAGTTTTCTTATTGAGAAATTTTCGGCCATGCGATGGGGATCCACAGCAACCTTTTCAATTTCAGTCCGGAACATGAGGGTCTGCTCCCCGGAACATTCTTGACCGTGCTGTACTTCGGTTTGCTGACCTGGCGTGGCAAAGGTCGCTCTCCCGGCAAGCGCATGATGGGAATCCGCGTGGTCTCGCTGGTACACCGGCATTTGTCACTGTGGCACTCGATCGAACGCGCCCTGGGATACTTTGCCGCGTTCCTCGAAGGCGGATTCGGATTCTTTCAGTGCTTTATCCACCCCTACCACCGCTGCGTGCAGGACCGCATCGCCGAAACCATCGTGGTCACGGAGGACGGGTACAGACTGATGCAAACCAAGGCCGACCATCCGCTGCTTCCGGATGTTGGCGATATCGCCGCAATCCACTTGGCAGACGAATCGCTACCCGCTGGCCAATAACCACAGCCTCATAGCTCGACCATTACTTCATCGACAAATCACCAACCCCACCGCCCCCCCGGTTCGGGGCTTCGCATTACGGCGTGCTTTGTGTGGTGAAAGTGTTTGGTGGCGTGTTTGCCCGGGCTGGAGTCGCAGCAGCCGACGTGTCCGCACACCAGGCACTAGCGCAGATGCACCCAACGGCCTCCGGCGGCGAGCCACTCTACGCACCCATTCCCGGACCGCTTGACCGGCTCCAGATCGTCAAAATGTGGACACTCCATCGTGACACCTCTGGAGATATGCCTACATCGCGGAGATCATCCCCTAAGCACCGACTTCTGTCGGTCCTCGAAGGCGCTCCCGCAGGACGCCTGCCAACTCTACGAGATGGCGCAGTTTGGGCTCCAGGGATGCCGGAACTGCCGGCTCGCGCAGCACTAACTGGCTCTCCAGCAGGAGGCCCGTCACGGCCGACTTCAGATCGTTCTCGATCTCCATCACCGCCGCTCGCCGCGCCACCGCCTGCTCGCCATCGCGCCGCATCAGCGCGGCCTTTACTTCGCGGCTGAGCCTGGCGCAGCCGGAGATTGCGAAGTTTACCTGAACCGGCATCGCCAATCCCGCCAGATCCCATACCTGATCGGCCCACTGCTGGTCCGACTCGGCCAGACTCTCTTCCACCACCACGACGCCGAACTTGGCTCGTCGCAGAGCAACCAACCCGGCGCGCCGCGTCGCTGCCACTTCCACGTGCGATCCCACCTGGCCTGCAATCCACTGGGCGCAATGGTCCGCGCCGTCCATCGTCGAGATCAGCAAAACATCCCTGGTTACATCTCTGGTCAAGGGCTTGCCTCCCATCCATGACTATGTCTGCCTGCAACGTGCGCCGGCAGTCCATTTCCAACACGTCAGACTTCGTCGTCCACGCTGACGCCGTACTCTTTCAACTACCTGTACAGCGTCGTCTTGCCGATGCCCAGCAGCTTCGCCGCCATCAACTTGTCACCTTTCAGTTCGCGGATCGTCCCCAAAATTGCCTGCTTCTCCATCTCCGCGATTGAAACAATCAACTTCTGCTGACCTGCGGCGTCAGCTTCCAGTTCGGGCACCTCCGGCTCGACCGATCCGACACGGCTGGTGCGGCCATGCATGACGAAGTCATGAAGCTGTGTCGGGAGGTCGCCCATATGCAGAATTGGCCCGGAACTGAGCGCGCAGGCCCGCTCTATTGCGCTCTCTAACTCCCGGACATTGCCGGGCCAGTCGTAACCCATCATTGCGCGCAAGGCGTCGACGGACATGGTGAACTGCTTGCCGTTCTCGCGCTGCGCCCGCTCCAAAAAGTGCTGCACCAGGGCTGGAATATCTTCCTTGCGATCGCGTAGCGGGGGTATCCGCAGATTGACCACATTCAACCGGAAGTAAAGATCCCGGCGAAACCGGCCGGCCTCCACCATCGTGGCCAGATTCCGGTTAGTCGCCGCCAGCACACGGGTTGAGACCGGCACCGAATGGGTTCCGCCGACGGGATACACGGCCTTATCCTGCAACGCGCGCACCAGCTTCGCCTGCAGATCCAGCGGCAGTTCGGCAATCTCATCCAGAAAGACCGTGCCCCCATCCGCCGCCGTCAGCAGGCCGTTCTTTGAGTGGGTGGATGCGGTCCGGCTGGTCCCCGTAAACGCGCCCTTCACATAGCCGAAGAGCTCGCTTTCGATCATCTCCGGCACCAGCGAACCACAGTCGACCGGGATAAATGGGCGCCGCGCGTTCGGGCCATTGAAGTGAATCGACCGCGCCACCAACTCCTTGCCCGTGCCGCTCTCGCCAACGATCAGGACCGGATGATTGGTGTGCGCCACCTTCGACAGAATTCGGTAGAGCTTCTCCATCTCCGGCGAACGCCCGATCAGATGTCCGGCGCCCTTGGGATTTCGCAGCTTGTCGCGCAGGCGGCGGCTTTCGATATCAAAGTGAGTCCGCTCCGCGGCGCGCTCCAGAACCGTTACCAACTCCTCCAGCGCAAACGGCTTGGTGAGGTAATCCCCTGCGCCAATGCGCATCGCCTCCACCGCGCTCGCCACGGTCGCAAAGGCCGTCATCACGACGACGGAAGTCTCGGCGTGCAGGATCTTCACTTCTTCGAGCAGCGTCAGCCCGCTTGCGCCCGCCAGCTTCAGATCCAGCAGCAGCAAGTCAACCTTGTGATGCTTCAGGATCTGCCGCGCGCCATCCAGATCGGACGCTGAGACGACCACGAAGCCCATCTTCCGAGCAATCTCGCCGCATGCATTGCGGACCGAATCGTCGTCGTCCACGACGAGAAGATGCAGCGCCGGCAGTCCATCCTGAGGACTGCCGCGAAGGGCATCCGCGACGACGCTACCAACGGCCGTCACGGCCTGTGCGGGAATAACTGCAGAGGTCAACCGTGCTGGCAGAGAACTGTCGCGGGCGACAACGCCAGGACGCATCCCGGGAGTCCATTGAGTCACCATGCGCACCGCCCACCGGCACTGCGCTGAGCGCTGCACAATCTGTCAGAAGCGTGGGCCGAAACTACCGCCGGACAGAAGTCTCCGGCACAAAAAGGACAAAAGGCTGATGTGGTTCTCTGGATAGCCCGCATACGGTATGTAGATAACCCTACTCGACAAATTGAATCTTTGGTAACCCGTCCCGATTGTGGAAACATAGACATTCCCATTTTGGGAATTGCCACATCGGGACTGAAGCAGCGTCGCTGCCGACGGAAATGTAAAAATACGTCATGCCCTTGAAGCTCGCGCGCGCCATACCTCATCAGGTCGTTCTCTGCGCCGTGGCGTTCGTGGCGATACTTCCCCTGCTGTTTCGCGGCCCAAGCTGCGGGCACGACTTCGAGTTCCATCTCCTTAGCTGGCTGGAAGCATCACGCCAATTGGCGCACTACAGCTATGCACATTGGGCCTTCTCGCCCGCCTGGGGAGCGGGCGAACCGCGCTTCCTGTTCTACCCACCGCTCTCCTGGACGCTTGGTGCCGTTCTGGGCCTGATGCTGCCGTGGAACTTCGTCGCGATCGCCTTTACGTGGATCGCACTCTCGATCGCTGGTCTGACACTGCACCGGCTGGCGATCCGCTATGTCGATGCCAACGCCGCGCTGCTTGCCGCGACTTTCTATGTTGTGAACCCGTACATGCTCTTCACGGCGTACGAGCGCACGGCTTACGGCGAACTGCTTGCCGCCGCGTGGCTTCCGCTACTCTTTGCGGCAATGCTTGCAATCCGGGTCCGCATCGTGCCGATCGGGGTCGCGCTTGCGCTGATCTGGCTCACCAATGCGCCGGCTGGGGTGATGTCGAGCTATGCCCTGGCGTTTGTGACGATCGTCCGGCTGGCTCAATCACCGAAACCCGTGCGTGCCCACCTTGCAACCAAGGTCGCCGCCGGAACCGCGCTCGCGTTCGCGCTGGCTGGCTTCTTCCTGGTTCCGGCGGTTTATGAGCAGCGGTTCGTGCAGGTGAATATGGCGGTCACGACGGGAATGCGCCCCGCCGACCATACACTCTTTCACCGTATGGCTGGCAAGGCCGAGGATAACGCCTACCACGACGGTGTTGTCCGAGCCGCGTCGCTGATAGCCGTAACGATGCTCAGCGGAATCGCGATCACGCTCCTCTATGCTCGTCGCAACAGATCAACTTCGCAACGTGGGGGGTCGGCTTTTGCCCTGATCCCACTGACCATCGTGATTGCTTTCCTGCTAACCCCGGCCTCGCTCTACTTGTGGAGCCACATTCCCAAGTTGGCATTTCTGCAATTTCCCTGGCGCCTCTGCGCCCTGTTGGGGGTGACCCTCGCCCTGACCATCGCCCTCGCCCTGAAGAATCGCCTGCCCTCTACTCCCTACTCCCTGCTCCCAATTCCCTGCCTTCTTCTCGCTACCGCCATCTCCTTCCCCCTCTGGCACCTCTTCCATCAGGCGTGCGATGGTGAGGATACGGTGCCGTACCGGGTCGCGTTGTTCCACTCGAATAGCGGCGCCGATGCCACCGATGAGTACACGCCGGTCGGGGCCGACGGCGACGCTCTGAAGAAGGGCAATCCGCCGTACTGGCTGCTGTCCGCCAACGCGGATATCCAGTCTGCGCTGCCAGCCGGCCCCGCACCCGACCATTTCAGCCTGAACGTGTCTCAACCCTACAATCTGGTTCTGAATCGCCGCCAATATCCTCACTGGCAGATTCGGCTGAACGGAACGCTGGTCGCCCCTGCCAGCCCAGAACGGGAAGACGGCCTTATCACTCTCAAGCTTCCGGCAGGGCAGGACACGGTCGACCTTGTCTGGGCGAGCGGTCTCGATCAAACCATCGGGCTCGTGATCTCCGTTTTTGCGGGTGCGATCACCTTGGCGCTGGCTCGGAAAAAACTCTTCGGTGACAGCTCAGACGCGCAAAGCTGATCGACCAGCCCTGGCCTTTCCGTGGTCGGCGCCGCACTTCGGTTACACTCCCTCTGTCGCCTAAAACCCATCAGAGGTTCGTTCAAATGCCCAATACCCCCGGCCAGCTCCCCGCACCCGATACCCTCGTCAACATCCCCCGCCTGGTCGCCGCGTATTACGCGCACCATCCGGATGTTTCGATTGCCGCGCAAAAAGTGGCCTTCGGAACCTCCGGCCATCGGGGAAGCTCGTTCCTGACCAGCTTCAACGACGACCACATCGCGGCCATCACGCAGGCCATTGTGGAGTACCGGACGATCAACCGCATCAGCGGCCCAATCTTCGTCGCGCAGGATACGCACGCGCTCTCTGACCCGGCATTCCACACCGCGCTCGAGGTGCTCGCGGGCAACGAAGTCGAGACGATGGTCGACTCCGCCCTGGCGTATACACCGACGCCCGCGCTGTCGCACGCCATTCTCACTTTTAATGAGGATCGCGCGAATGATCTGGCCGACGG
>JAYVZU010000634.1:0-8684 GCA_043783075.1 Rhodanobacteraceae bacterium | reverse complement strand
AAGTTTCCCGTTGTCATGTAATAGTGCGAAATCTGCAGGTCTTCCGCCTCGCGTCTTTCGGGATCCTCCTTCGGGATGATCTTGCGACGCTGGGCGCGGGTTGACCCGGAACTCCCGCGGTCGGCCAGGGCGGGTTTGTCAGCATCGGGAGGCAGATCCGGCGTGTCCGATGAACTCGATGAAGAGCTAGATGAGCTAGATGAGCTGGAGGAGCTCTCCGCAGGAGCCTTCTCGGCTTCGTCAGGGAATGGAAAGGCTTTGCCAGCCGGGTTCGGAGCGTTGGCTTTCGGAGCAACGGGCTTGTCGCCATCCTCGGGGAACGGAAAGGCCTTGGGCCCGTTGGGGGCGGAATTTGGCGCAGCTTCAGGCATATCGCCTGGGAACGGGAATTTACCCGACTTCGGCGGCGTATTGCTGGGCGCAGCGGCCGGCGGGGTGCAGGGATCTTTCCTGGTGGGGACGCACGGCGCAGTCGTCAGCGGTGGTGGAGGAGGCGTGTATTGGGCAATCGCCGACGTCGCCGCAAGCGACAGAACCACGGCCGCTAACTGCATTGCCAGCGGAGAGCGGGACGGGTTTGTTATAGTCAGCCTCATTGCCTTCGGTGCGATTCGCTGCATAGTATTTGGACGGCTTACCGGCCTGATTGGTTCACGGAATTCCCTTTTGGAGAGAAGCATGGGTCAGGGTTTGATTGTACGTTCGTCGGAGATTCACGCGGCAGGTTGCTATACAACACGCGTAATCCGCAAGGGACGCCGCGTGTGCGAGTACGACGGGCCACGCATGTCGAAGAAGGAAGCGGACAAACGGTATCAGGACCGCGTCGTGACCTATCTCTTCGGATATGGCGAGGGAAACCGCGTCATCGACGGATTTGGCGCGGCCATGTTTATGAACCACTGCTGCGAGCCAAACTGCGAGACGGAAGAAGAAAACGGACGCATCTTCGTCATTGCACTGCGGGATATTGCAGCCGGAGAAGAGCTGATCTACGAGTACAACCTGTGGGATTCCGACGACGCCACGCAGGATTGCTACTGCGGCAAGCCAAAGTGCCGGGGAACGATGTTCTCCGCCGCCGAGGTGGAGCGCCGAGCGAAGATGGCCAGGAAGCGGAGTTAGTCGGCGGAACAGACGAGCGGTGGAGAATCGGTCCAAAGTCGCAGCTTCGGGGCGATAGAATCGAGATGAGCGCTTTCCTTCTATGGGTTATCAGGTTTTAGCACGGAAGTATCGGCCGCAGCGATTTGCGGATGTTGCGGGGCAGGACCACGTCACCGTCACGCTGATGAATGCGTTGACGCAGAACCGCATCGCGCATGGCTACATCTTCAGCGGCCACCGGGGCATCGGCAAGACCACCATCGCCCGCATTCTGGCGTGTGCCTTGAACTGTCGCAACGTGATCGGGTCAGAAATCCGCCCGTCGGCAGAGCCTTGCGAGGTCTGCGATAGCTGCCTGGAGATTCGCGCCGGCAACTCGGTCGACGTCATCGAGATCGACGCGGCAACCAATCGTGGTATCGACGAGATTCGCGAACTACGGGACGCGGCGCGGTATCGGCCGTCGCGCGACAAATACAAGATCTACATCCTCGACGAGGCCCACCAGATTACTGATGCAGCCTTCAATGCGCTGCTCAAGACTCTGGAGGAGCCGCCGGATCACATCGTCTTTATGATGGCGACGACGCAGCCGGAGGATATTCCGCAGACCGTCCGGTCGCGCTGCCAGCACTTCAGTTTTCACGCGGTAAAGCTAGTCGACATCATGGGCGAGCTGCGCGGAATCGCGGCGCACGAGGGGATCGACGCCGACGAGGGCGCACTGAGCCTGCTGGCCGAGGCCGGCGACGGCTCCATGCGCGACGCACTCAGCATCATGGATCAGGCGATCGCCAGCGCGCCGGTTCTGGACGGCAAGGCCCGGCTGGACGCCGGACAGATTCGCGAACTGATGGGCACGGTCCCAAACGCGGTCTTCGAGCGGATTATGCAGGCCGTGGATGGCAATCGCTCCGCCGAAGTGATGATGACGGCAAACGAGCTACTCTCGGCTGGAAACTCGCCCGCGCAGTTGGCGCGTCAAGCGGTTCGCTTCCTGCGGAGCTGCCTCATCGCAAAGATTGCCGGGATGACCCCAGAGGGCGATGATGGCGGGCTGGGCGGCGAATTGCTCCAAATCTCCCCGGAAGAACAGAAGCGAGCAGCTCGGGTCGCAGCTCTGTTCAGCGAAGAAGAGCTGACGCGGTTCCTGCAAACCATGCTGCGAACGTTCGATGAGCTTGGCTACCGCCAGGAACAGCGCTTCCATTTTGAGCTTGGCCTGCTGAAGTTGGTCCATCTCCGGCGTCTGCTGCCCGTGGAAGATGTACTCAGTTCGCTCACCGCAGCAGTTCGTGGGGGCGCAACCAGTGCGCCGGCAAGACCATCAACCGGGCCAGTAGGCTTGCCGAGACCGAGTGCGCCACCAGCGGCTCCGGCCGCTCCGGCTCCCGCAACCAAGCCAGCCTTCTCGCCATTTGAGGCGGACAAGAATCGGCGCAAGTACGACGGAATTCAGGGCGGAATGAGCGTCTCTCCGGTCGTCGCCACACAGACAACCGTGCAATTGGGCGCGACAGTTCGCGTGGCTGAACCTGTCCGCGCAGCTGTTCCGGCTCCGGTGTTGGTTCCGACCCCCATCGCCGTTGCGGCCCCGTTGGAGATTGCAGCTCCCATTGAGATCGTGATTCCCAAGTTCGAAGCCGTTGCGGTGGAGGAACCTGCGATTGCCGCTCCGGTTGAAGTAGCGGCCCCAGTCGCTGCAGGTTCCGACGGTTCGGAGTTTCAGAAGCTGGTGCTTGACGCGTTGTATGCGGCCAAACAAAACTCCGCAGCAGAGGCGATCGAGGACTCAACCTTCACAATCGTCGGAAGCGAACTCCGCGTTCAAACAGCGCTCTCTGCGACGATGTTGCCTGTCGTGATCAACCCCGAGGCCGAAAAGATCGTTCGCGGTGCGATTCGCGGAGCAGGCACACTGAAACTTGTACTGGTGGCGGGAGCGTCCAGAGCTGCCGGTGGACCCAAAAAGCCTAAAGCCGCAAAGTCCGGATCTGCCGAGGCAAAGGCGATGGCGCATCCAATGGTTACGGCGGCGATGAAGCTCTTCGATGCGGAGATTCAGACGGTGATCGATTTGAGTGTGAATGATTAGGGCGACCGCTGTGTGGAGGGGGATATGAATTTTTCCGATCTGGGCAAGATGAAGGAAATGATGTCGCAGGCCAAGGTGATGCAGGAGCAGATGGAGCAAAAGCTCTCCACCACCATCGTCGAGGCGGAGGCTGGCGCCGGAATGGTTCATGTCCGAATGAACGGCAAGAAAGAGATTCTGCAGCTGACGATTGAGCCGACCGCAATGGGCTCCAATGCGTCCGATATCGAACTCCTGCAGGACCTCATCACAGCCGCCGTCAACGAAGCCGGACGCCGCGCCGACGAGGCCATGAAGCAGAGCGTCGCCGGCATGATGGGCGGGCTAAACCTGCCAGGGCTCAGCTAGTGAGCATGACGTCTACGCGTTTTGCGGAGCCGATGGCGCGGCTGATCGAGGAACTGCGTAAACTCCCCGGCATCGGCACCAAAACCGCGCAGCGCCTGGCGTTCCACGTCCTGCGCTCCCCTGCCGAAGACGCCGAAAACCTCGCCGACGCTATTCGCGAGATCAAGAAACATCTACGCCTCTGCTCAACCTGCAACAACATCACAGACGTCGACCCCTGCAGCTACTGCACCAGTCCGACTCGCAACCGCCGCCTCGTCTGCGTGGTCGAAGAGCCGACGAACATTGCCACCATCGAGAAAACCCGCAGCTACAACGGCGTCTACCACGTGCTTCATGGGACGCTGTCGCCAATCGGCGGAGTTGGGCCGGAGCAGCTTCGAATTGCCAATCTTCTGACACGCCTTGCCGAGGTTGACGAAGTGATTCTAGCCACGTCGCCGACGACAGAAGGCGAAGCCACAGCCGTCTACATCAGCCACGAACTGCATAAGGTCGCGCCGGGTGTGAAAGTAACGCGGATCGCAACAGGCGTGCCTGCGGGCAGCGACATCGAGTACGCCGACGAAGTCACGATGACGCGCGCGATGGAAGGCCGGCGAGAGTTCTAGTCTCCCACCTCCGCAAACTGCGCGGAGATGGGGCACCCGGAGATTTTTGGCTAAGCTACTCTTCGGTCGAAACAGAGATGCGCAGATTGCCGCCTGTCATATCCGTCGGCTGGTCAATATGCATCATGCTGAGCAGTGTTGGCGATAGATCGCGCAAACTTCCGCCATCGCGCAACGTCATGTTCTTCTCGTCACTCACCAGAATGAACGGTACCGGGTTAGTAGTGTGCGCGGTGTGCGGACCGCCGGTCGCGGGATCGATCAGGAGTTCTGCGTTTCCGTGGTCTGCCGTGACGAACATCGCGCCACCGCGCTGGCGAAGCTCGCGATAGATGCGGCCCAACTGCGTGTCGACCGTCTCACACGCCCTGATCGTCGGCTCCATCTTGCCCGAGTGCCCGACCATATCCGCGTTCGCAAAGTTGACGATGATGACATCAAACGCCGTGTCGCCAATGGCCTTGATCACCGTGTCGGCGATCCCCTCAGCGGACATCTCCGGTGCGAGATCATACGTCGCGACCTTCTGCGACGCGACCAGCTCGCGATCCTCCCCGGCGAACGGCTTTTCGATACCGCCGTTGAAGAAGTACGTCACGTGCGCGTACTTCTCAGTCTCGGCACAGCGCAGGTTGCGTAGGTTGGCGGTGGCCATCACATGCGCCAGCAGGTTTTCCATCGACTCTGCCGGAATCACGATAGGCAGCTTGTAGGCCTTGTCGTACTGCGTCATGCAGACGTAGTGGATGCGTGCGGGCAGGGTCTGCGGAGGGATCTCCGCGTCGAGTTCAGCGGCCTTCGGCAGGTCGCGGCCCATCGCCTGATTAAGGCCAGAAGTCCGGGCCAGAACACGCGTAATCTGGCGTGCGCGGTCGGCACGGTAGTTGAAGTTGATGACGACATCCTCGTCACGGATCAGGCCGACCGGCTTAATCGCCGCGTCGACGACCGTGAACGGCGGCGTGAACTCATCGGTGACGCCGTTCGAGTACAGGTCGCGAATATGTGCAGCGGGATCGGCATACTGTCCGCCAGCCGGGTGTCCGCCAACCATCGCATCGAACGCTTGCTTGGACTTCTCCCAGCGCAGGTCGCGGTCCATCGCAAAGTAGCGGCCAGAGACGGAGGCGAGCTGGCCAACGCCAATCTCCGCAAATTTCTTCTCCAACTCCTCCAGATAGCCCAGGCCGGAACTTGGCATCGTGTCGCGACCATCCATAAACGCGTGGACGAAGACACGGGTGACCCCCTGCTGCTTGGCGAGTTTTAACAGCGCGTAAAGGTGGCGCTGATGCGAGTGGACGCCACCATCCGAAAGCAGGCCGATGAAGTGCAGCGAGCGGCCGGTGCGGCCAGCCTGATCCATTGCGTAGATCAGCGTCGGATCGGTGAAAAAGCTGCCATCCATGATCGCAGTATCGATGCGCGTCATGTCCATGCGGACGATGCGCCCGGCACCCATGTTCAGGTGGCCAACTTCGCTATTGCCCATCTGGCCGTCGGGCAGCCCGACGAAGTGCTCGCTGGCGCGGAGCAGAGTGTTCGGGTAGTCGCGGAGCAGAGCGTCGTAGACAGGCTTGCGGGCCTGTGCGATGGCGTTGCCGTACGTTTCGGCGCGGTAGCCCCATCCATCGAGGATGGTGAAGATAATGGGTGACTTCGGCATGAATTTCATTCTAACGGGGATTCGCGCGGATTACTTCAACGGTGCTCGCAAGGGTATCGGTCCGGTGTAATCCATGCCATGGCTGCCGGGATGGAAGACGAGAAAGTAGCAGCGATAATCCTCACACGGGCGCACCGTTCGGCGCAGGCGAATATCTTCCACGAGAATGCCCGGCTCCAGCGACGGATGGAAGCTGGCACCGGTGGCGTGACCCGGGATATTGGGTTGCGCGATCTGCGGAGTCACAAAGTTGAGCGAGAATATCGCGAAGAGTGTCGCGATGGCCAAGGGCTTGCTTTGGAGCCTCGTGCCCAGAAGCAACAGCACAAAGAATCCAGCCGGCAGCAGGTAGCTGATCTCGATGGGGTAGCGGAGAAACAGCAGCGCGTTTGCGGCGACAATTCCTAGGAGGATGGGGATGGCTTTGGTTCGATAGGTTGATTGGGAGAGTGAGACTTCCCATGGTCGCCGCGAAGATGCCGCGACGAACATAGGGCACCCCAGGGTGGCGATTGGGCCGAACAGATAGAGGGATTTGTAGACGAAACGGCCGAAGCGCATCTTGGCCGACCACATCGAATCTGGCCCTGCGAGCGCCTGCACGAAGGCAAAGGAATGGTTGGCCAACCGGTAGGACTCGATGAATGGAAGACCGCCAAGGACCGCCGCAGCAACCCCGGTTGCGAGCAATCGTGGCGCTCTGCGTGGAGATGCAACGATCGCACCAAAGATCGCGCCCGCGATCAGCGGACCGTTGGCTCCACGGATCGCGAATGCGAATGCCGCCGGAAGAATCGCAAGTGCGAGGTGATCTACGACTAGAAGTTCGAGAAACAAGACGAGGCCAAGCAGAGACCAAAGGTAGTCAACCGTTGAAGTCGCAGCGATTGCAAAGACGGGCGTAACAGCCAGAGACGTCGCCACAAGATGTGGGAAACGGATGCCAAGCCGCTTGGCAATTGCTATAAATCGCCACAACAGAAGTATTGCAACGACCAGGCTCGCAAGGTTCGTCGCAAGCGATCCGCCGACGGTTCGAATCGCGTAGACAATCGCCTCAAAGACCCAGTAGCCGGGATTCCGCGAGGTCTCCGGCAGATGCAGGTGCCAGGTCGAGACACCGGAATCAAGCGCCGTATACGTGTCGTTGTCCGTCCCGTAGCCAAGGAAGCAAAGCGGCAGAATCACCACAGCAATGACGATCAAGAATCTAGCGTCGATCGTCAAACGGGGCATTCGGAGAGTTTAGTCGATGGGATCAATATCCCAATAACTTCATTTGCTTGGCTTTGAAGTCAGCCTACCGTTCAACCCACCCGGGGTGTTCCGCGGCGTACCTCGCACGAAGTGTATCTATCTCAACTTCGTGCCGATAGTACACGCGCATGAATGTCGTTTGCGTCAGCGCTAATGTTGCGACCTTGCCGTCTGCGTCCGTGCTTCGTTGTAGCTTGCAAAAACTTGCTCCAAACGGAGTGGCAGCAAAATCTGTTACGCTCTGCTTCCGCAGCGCGGTGATGGCAGTTTCCATCATCTCAGCGGAGATAACTTTTTGGTATACGCTCGCCAAACTCGGGGCTAAATCGGCAGTCTGCATTTCGTGTCGGAGATCTAACCAAATGGACTCTGGTCAATACGGCGCTCCCTTGGACCGGTTCATTTCGAGCGCAGCCAACCATCCGGTGCGGTAAACATCATCTGCCTTGGTCAGCAAAAAATATATGCGTAGCTGTTCCACACTAACCGGGTGGACCACGGGGATTGTCCCTTCTTGCGGCGGGTCCTCCGTGACGAACACCACTTTCTTATGCGGAGCAGGAACTGAGTCTGCGGGGGAGGGAGATTGGGCAACGGCGGCAGAGCAACCCGCGAGAGTGACGACAAGTAAAAGGGCGCGCATTAAGCAAGGCTACGCTGCGAGCAAGAATGCCGTCAACGAAAAGCCCCACCTCAAACAATAAGCCTGTTTGTGATGGGGCATCCGACCAAATAGTATTTACTCGCTGAAGTTGATGCTCTCAAGCCCAAGATACTCGGCCGACTGACCAAGCTGCTCTTCGATCCGCAGAAGCTGGTTGTACTTCGCAATGCGGTCCGTGCGGCTGGCCGATCCGGTCTTGATCTGGCCGGCGCCAGTGCCCACTGCGAGGTCCGCGATGAACGTGTCTTCCGTCTCGCCCGAGCGGTGGCTGATGATGCTCGTAAAGCCAAACCGGCGGCCCAACTCAATCGCCTCCAGCGTCTCCGAGATCGTGCCGATCTGGTTCACCTTGATCAGAATCGAGTTGCCGCAACCCTCTTCGATACCGCGGCGCAGGCGCTCCGTGTTCGTTACGAACAAATCATCGCCGACGAGCTGAATCTTCGATCCATGCGCTCCGCCGAGCTGATCGGTCAGGTACTTCCAGCCTTCCCAGTCGTCTTCAGCGAGGCCGTCTTCAATCGAGACGATCGGATACTGGCGGGTCCAGTCGATCCAAAAATCGGCCATCTCCTGGCTCGTCAGTTCGCGCTTGTCAGACTTCTTGAAGACATACTTGCCAGTCTCCTTGTTATAGAACTCGGAGGACGCCGGATCGAGTGCAATCGCAATATCTTCACCCGGCTTCAAGCCAACCTTCTCGATAGCTTCGAGGATCAGGTCCAGGGCTTCCTGATTCGACTTCAGGCTCGGTGCAAAGCCACCCTCATCGCCAACCGCGGTGTTGTAGCCCTTCTTTTTCAGCACACCCTTCAGCGTGTGGAAAACCTCGGTGCCCTGGCGCAGCGCGTCGGAGAACGTCTCCGCGCCGACCGGCATAATCATGAACTCCTGAAAGTCCACGTTCGAGTCCGCGTGCGAACCGCCGTTCAGAAT
>JAYVZU010000633.1:0-8699 GCA_043783075.1 Rhodanobacteraceae bacterium | reverse complement strand
TTACGACGCCCGATACCGATTGTGCCGAAGCGGAGAGCATTGTCGCGGCGAGAGCGCATGCGACAAAAAGTTTGCAAGCAAGTTTTGAAGAAGTTACGTTCAAGTCGATCAACCCTGTGAAGAAATTTCCCGCGGGCCTGAAGTGAGAGACAAAAGCAGATCCCTACGGGATGACAACCAAAAAAGATGACGAAGAAACATAAAGCCGAACCGTGCGCGTGATCTTTACCGTGCCCTGTGAATGCCGCGTGCTTCCAGCGCGTCCATCTGAGCGATTACTGCTGCGGCCTCATCTTCGAGGGTGCGCCGCTGCTCGGCGTAGTCCTGCTCCGGGTACTTTCCGGCGAGGTATTCGAAGTTGAGGTCGCGAAGATTTTCGTAGATGGATTCCTTGCGTTCGCGCAGGGAATCGACGCGGGTCTTATCGGCCTGGACGAAGGGGTTTCTGTCCGGCCAGAAGATAAACGCGAAGCAGAGGATTGCCAAAATTATTCCAGCTACGAGACTCATTTCCACTCCGTTTCGCGCCGGATGCGTTCGCGCATCTCGTCGTTGGCTATCTCTGGGATTGCGGCTCCGGCAATGGCCGGGCGTCGTCGTTGAGACCACATCCGGACGACGAATGCAGTGCCGAAGATGGCGAGGATGAACGTGCTGATCGGGACGATCCATGCGACGTTATCGAAGCCGCCACGGATGGGCGCGGCGAGGACTGTTGCGCCGTATTTGTTGACGAACCAATTGACGATCAGGGTATCGGCACCGGAGCCATCGGGGCCACCGATTTCTTCGCGTAGCTCGCCGATCATGCGCTTGGAGTCGGGGCAGCCGACGTGGTTACACTCAACCAGAACCTGGCCGCAGCCGCAGACGCACATCAGGTTGTGGCCGATGCGGTTGTAGCGGATGCCGGGGTCATTGGATTGATCCGCACCGAGCATAACGACTGCAAGGATGCAGACCATCGCGGCGCCAAACATGCGGCGAAATCCGATGCGATCAAACACGATGCACCTCCGCGTCGGCAGGAAGCTGGACTGGTGCGCCGGCGGGAACGACGACTTCGCGACGTCGTGCCAGCGCATTGGGCACGAGGGCGAAGAGAGTTCCGATAACCACGATCAGTACCCCGATCCAGATCCAGGCGATGAGGGGATTCAGGAATACTTTGATGATCGGCTTGTTGGAATCCGGGTCGCGGCCCTCGAAGATGACGTAAAGATCAGCCTGGGCGGTGGAGTGTAGTGCGACCATGGTCGAGAAGGTCTGGCTGGCGTGGTAGAAGCGTTTCTCCGGTGCCAGTTGAAATTGCTTTTGGCCGTTTTTGTAGACGTCTAGCAGCGCGAAGTCGGTGTCGTAGTTCGGGTTTGAATCCTGCGTGTAGCTCTGGCAGACCAGGCGGTAGGGACCCATCTTCATCTCGTCGCCGAAGCCCATCTCCTGCTCGTGCGACTGGTTGAACGCGCCACCGGCGATTCCGATGAACATGACGACGATGCCGAAGTGGACGAGATATCCGCCGTAGCGCCGTGTATTGCGGTGCATCAGGGTTCCCATAGAGGTGATGAGATTCTGGCCGGTCTGGACGCTGACTACATTGGCTCCGCGGAGGAATTCCGCCGAAATCGCAGTGATAACGCCAGCACTGAGCGAGAAGGCCAGCAGAGAGAAGAACACCGCTTGCCAGTCGTCGCCCGCAGTCCAGGGGCGGATGCCGCCGAGCATAAGACCGATTGCGGAGAGCCCGACAGCGATGCCGGGTAGCACGAAGTTGCGGCGGATTGTGCGCAAGGATGTGGAGCGCCAGGCGAGCATCGGGCCAAGTCCGGTCAGCATCAGCAGGAAGAGGCCGATGGGTATGTTGACGCGGTTGTAGAACGGTGCACTGACGGTGGTCTTGGTTCCGTTAACATACTCACTCAGAACCGGGAACAGGGTTCCCCACAGGACCGTGAAGCAGGCCGCGAGGAGCACCATGTTATTGAACAGGAAGCTTGATTCGCGGCTGACGATCGATTCCAGCCTATTCTCGCTGACGAGATGGTCGCGCTGCTTGAAGTAGGTGAACAGGCAGACGGCCAGCACGATCACCATGTAGACGACGAACCACCAGCCGATGTTGCTGGACGCAAAGGCGTGGACGGAGCTGACGAGACCTGCGCGGGTGAGCAGCGTTCCGAGCAGCGTGAGCAAGAAGGTGGAGAAGATGAGCCAGACGTTCCAGCTCTTCATCATGCCGCGCTTCTCCTGCATCATGACGGAGTGGAGGAATGCGGTGCCGGTGAGCCACGGCATCAGGCTGGCGTTTTCGACCGGGTCCCAACCCCAGTAGCCGCCCCAGCCGAGAACGCTATAGGCCCAGTGCGCGCCGAGGAAGATGCCGCAGGTGAGGAACATCCAGGTGACCATGGTCCAGCGGCGGGTGATGTGGATCCACTTTTCGCCGGGGTAGCGCATCATCAGGGCGCCGAGAGCGAAGGCGAACGGGACGGAGAATCCGACGTAGCCGAGGTACAACATCGGCGGGTGGATAACCATCTCCGGATACTGCAGCAGGGGATTGAGGCCGAAGCCGTTGATTGCCAACTCACCCGGCTCAATTGCAAACGGTGGTGCAGCGAAGTTGAGCAGCAGCAGGAAGAAGACCTGCACACTGGCCAGAATTGTTCCGGCAAAGGCCGAGAGCCGCACGTCAACTTTGTGACGGATCCGGAGGACAAAGCCGTAGGTAGCCAGCAACCATGACCAGAGGAGGAGCGAACCTTCCTGGCCACTCCACAGTGCGGAGAATTTATATGCCGTCGCGAGTTCGCGGTTGGTATGGTGCAGGATGTAGCTGATCGAATAGTCGTTGGTGAAGGCCGCCCAGATCAGCGCAAACGCCGCGCAACTCACCGCGATGAAGCTGGCGATTCCCGCGCGACGGGCAGTCTCCAGGAGCTTGCTGGAGAGCGCGATATTGTGGGTGTCGCCGCTACCTGACAAGCGGGCAGACCACCACAACGAGAGCGTGCCAACGACCAGCGTATAGGTGGCGAGCACAAGGGCAAGCAGGAGGCTGAAGCTGCCAAATTCCGGCATGGGGTGAGGAGACGTCATCACCCTTTATTCTCGCAGGTTATCTGCCATGCAGACAAAGCGACTGCGTTTACCGCACATCTGGGGGGGAGTTTTTTCGCAGGACTGCTTTCGGAACGTTCAGGCGTCATGCCGACCGGTTCGCATGAGTTGTTCAACGCTGGCAAGGAGGCTGGCGGGCATGAGCGGTTTCAACCGGAAGTGTACGTCAAGATCCTGGTAGAGATCCTCCGCCTCTTCCAGACCGCTGATGACCAGAACCGGGAGTTCCCGATGAGTCTTTCGCAGCTCGCGGACGAACTCTGACCCGGTCATTCCCGGCATCAGGTGGTCGGTGATCACGAGATGAATCTCGGACGGAAAGGCATTTGCCTGAAACTGCTCCAGCGCACGAACGGGGTTGAGCGCGGGAATCACGTTGTAGCCGGCGCGTCGCAGGATCGTCTGCCGCGTTGCAGCCTGAATCGCGTTGTCGTCGATCAGCAGGATTGCCGCCGTAAGTGCACCGGAAACGTCGTCAACCTGAACTTTGCTTATGTCCATTCGCCATCCTCCCGTTCTTCGTTGCTCAGGCGAATCATTCACCGATGGGCATCATTCTCGTTGGATGCAGAATATGGTCCAACAGTCATCTGCCAATTTCACATCAGAAATTTTTCCCCGGCTGCCCGGGTGGACTCGGTCGACCAAAACACAGTACAGTGAGCCGAAGAGCGCCAATGAGAAATAGCATATCGGAAAGCTGAGATGTTTCCGTTCATTTCTGCTGGGTGGATTTTTTTGCCAAATTGGGTTGGACTTTCCCTGACCGCATAGTCCAAAGGACATCATGAACCTGACGCACGCCGCCAACCTGACTTATATCGACTGGCTTATCATGCTGGTCTACTTTGCGTTCGTCCTTGGGATCGGGTTCGCGCTTAAGCGTTATATGCGCACCTCCAACGACTTCTTTCTCGCCGGACGGTCCATCCCGGCCTGGGTCTGCGGACTCGCTTTCATCTCCGCCAACCTGGGCGCGCAAGAGGTGATCGGCATGGGGGCGTCAGGGGCTAAATACGGCATTATCACCTCGCACTTTTACTGGATTGGCGCGGTTCCGGCTATGTGCTTCGTCGGGATCTTTATGATGCCGTTCTACTACGGGTCGAAAGCGCGGTCGGTGCCGGAGTACCTGCGGATGCGGTTCGACGAGAAGACCCGTGCGCTCAACGCCGTGTCCTTCGCGATTATGACCGTGTTTTCCTCAGGCATCTCCATGTACGCGATGGCGCTGCTCATCCAGACGCTGGGTCTGTTCCACGGCATCATTCCGGACCAATACATCTTCCACGTTTCAATCGTGCTGAGCGGGTTGATCGTGCTTGGATACATCTTCCTCGGCGGCCTTACGAGCGCTATCTATAACGAAGTACTGCAATTCTTTCTGATCGTGGCCGGCTTTGCGCCGCTGGTGTGGATCGGGCTGCGGAACGTTGGCGGGTGGGAAGGCATCAAGCAGACGCTGCCCGCTACGATGACCCACTCATGGCGCGGCATGGCCCACGCCAGCACCAACTCGCTGGGTGTGGAGTGGGTGGGGCTGGCAATGGGGCTGGGATTTGTTTTGTCGTTCGGCTACTGGTGCACGGACTTTCTCGTGATTCAGCGCGCGATGGCTGCCGATTCCGAGATCTCGGCGCGGCGCGTCCCATTGATCGCGGCGATTCCTAAGATGTTCTTTCCGTTTCTGGTAATTCTGCCCGGCCTGATCGCCGTTTCGGTGACGAGCAATATGGCGGGGGCCGGCACTGGAGCGGGGAATCAGGCCAGCATGACTCGGTCGTCGACCGGTGCTGCAATTCCGCTCGACGAGGCGCACCCCCACGGAATTATCCCTGAAAAGATCGACCCGATCAGCGGCAAGGCCGTGATGAGTGCAGACGGCGCGCCGGTCTACAACTACGACCTGGCCATTCCGGTGATGCTGCTGCACTACTTTCCGACAGGAATCCTCGGTCTTGGACTGACGGCGTTGCTAGCCAGTTTTATGTCTGGAATGGCGGGTAACGTCACTGCTTTCAACACGGTATGGACGTATGACATCTATCAGGCGTACATCAATAAACGCGGCACTGACGCCCACTACCTGTGGATGGGCAGGATGGCAACGATAGGTGGCATCGTCTTATCGATCGGCGCGGCGTATGCGGCGACCAGCTTCAACAACATCATGGATGCGCTGCAACTGATCTTCTCCATGGTGAATGCGCCCCTCTTTGCCACGTTCCTGCTGGGGATGTTCTGGAAGCGAACCACTGGACACGGTGCCTTCGCTGGGCTGGTCAGCGGAACATTTGCCGCGTTGCTGCACCATGGACTTTCCCTTCCGGCGGATGCTACACCGGGTATTCACGGGGCGTGGATTCACCTGGTCCATACGTATCCGTCGGATATGGCGCAGAACTTTTGGACTGCAATCTTTGCATTCTCGGTGAATATGATTGTCACTGCCATCGTTTCCATGGCGACTGAACCCCGGCCTGAAGCCGAACTCGTCGGCCTGGTGTACTCACTTACGCCGAAGCCGGTCGAGACTCACCTCGAATGGTGGCAGAAGCCCTCTACGCTGGCAATTGCAGTGTTGGTAATGCTGGTCGCGCTGAACCTCGTCTTCGCATAGCCGAACTACGTTTTAACTGGAGTTCCCATGGGTCTCGATATCCGTATCCCGCTTGGCATGATTTTTTTGATTATCGGCGGCATTATGTCCGCGTTTGGGCTGTACTCTCGCCATAGCTCGCTGTACGACCGTTCGCTTAGCGTCAACTTGAACCTGACCTGGGGGCTGATCATGTTTGGCTTTGGACTGGTCATGTTCGTTGTCGGCAAGCGCCAGAAGTGGGAGGACGATCCGGTGACGCCGCGGCCGTGGGAGCGCGACGGATCCAAACATGGTCATTGATTTGGAGTGGTTTGAGCCGCTGATTCCAGCTCACCGATAAAAGTAAATGTGAGCAATATTGATCATTTTTTGGGATTTCTATTATGTAACGTGAGCGACATAACGTTTACGCCAATCCAAGGGTGGATATGCCGTCTGTGATCAAAGCGTGCCAAACGTTTCCTTTACATGGACTATCACTGGATCTGATAACTTTCAGCGCGATGAGCTACTTTGCGTCTGAGATGGACATCCCTCTGAACGAGGCGATCGTTCTTGCGCTGCAGGAATGGCTCAGTGAAGCTAACTATCCCCAGAATGGGACGCTGCACTAGAGCAGGAGGACGGATGGGGAGCGGTCTTGTAGCCATGCCGCCCCCGTACCTACTTCGTATGCCGGCGATTAACCTGTCGGCTAAACCGGGGCGATGATTTGCTGCGGCATGCGTGTCCCAAATCCGGAAAATTTTCGACTTCCTGACCGCATGCTGCGGATAGAACGCCTGCCGTTCACGATCCCCACAGTGCGACTTGAGATAATGGAAGTATGAAGCGTCGAGTGATCAGCCACTATGAGTTTGTCCGCAAGATCGGAGCCGGTGGCTCTGGAGTGGTGTTTCTCGCAACGGACACGCTGCTACAGCGTCCAGTTGTGCTGAAGCTGCTGAAGCGCGGAGCTTTGAGCTTGGAGCAGGTGCGGATGACCCAGCTACGCGAGGCGCGTTTGGCGTCAGCGATCGATCATCCTAACGTCTGCGCTATCTACGACGTAGGGGAGGCACCTGAAGAAGACGGTGTAGAGGCTGAAGCCTACATCGTGATGCAGTACATCCCCGGAAAGGCGCTGGACAAGATCATCTCCCAGGGTCCGGCGAACCTGCAGCTTGTGCTTTCTGCGGGTATCCAAATTGCCGACGGACTAGCTGCGGCGCATTCTCTTGGGATATTCCATCGCGATCTAAAGCCTGCCAACGTGATGCTGACCGAGGGCGGGCTCATCAAGATTCTCGACTTTGGGTTGGCGCGACGGCTGAATATGGATTCCGTCGAGTTTGACCCCTCGCACCATACGGCGCAACGCCCCGTTCCGCCGGCTGGAGCAACCTATACGGCGCGTGGCGGGACGATTGCGTACATGGCTCCAGAGCAATTTGTGACCGGGCAGTCGTCGGTGCAGTCGGATATCTTTGGCCTCGGCCTGATTCTGTATGAGCTTGCGACTGGGCGGCACCCGTTCCACCGGCCCGATGCGCCGGAGTTCCAGACGATCCGCGCCACGCAATACGCTGCGCCGACCTCGCCGAGGGAGATCAATCCGGCATTGCCTATTGAGCTGGAATCCGTCATCCTGCGTTGTTTGGAGAAGCAGCCTTCGGCGCGGTTTGCCTCTGCGTCCGACCTTCGAGAGGCCCTGAAGACGATCATGATGTCGATGCATCTGGATTCCGTTGGGAATCCTGGCGAGGCGATTACGCTGCTGCCATCGCAGCGACCGCCGTCGGTCGAGACCCCGGAGGAAGAGAAGCGGACAACGGGAATTCTTTCGATGCTTGCGGAGCGGTTTCGGGATTCCGCCCCGACGAGCCAGGCGAAGCCGCAAAACAGTATTGTCGTATTGCCGTTCATCAACTTTGGGACGTCGGGGGAAATTGGGCCTTCGGGTACGCAGGAGCCTTCGCCGCTTTACGGCTACGCGCTGGCCGACGCCATCGCGGCGCGGCTAGCGAGAGTGCCGTCACTGGTTGTTCGGCCGTCGTCGTCACTTGTGGCGGTTCCGACCCAGCAGCTCGATCCGCTGGCGATTGGCCGCAAGTTGATGGTGCAGTTTGTGCTGGCGGGCAATTTTCTGCGGTCCGGACAGGGTTTCGATCTGAACTGGCAGCTACTCGATGTGCCGTCGCAATCCGTTCGTGCGGGCGGCTCCATCAATGTTGCGACGTTCGATCTGGTCGCTGTGCAGGGCGAGATCTGCAATGAAGTGTTTGCCACGCTAAATGGAACGAGTGAGCTTCAAGGTGGGAATGCAGGTTCGCCGCAGCCTCCGTCGCTGTCGCAGGATATCTCGGAGGAGTATCTACAGGCTCGTGCGGTGTTGAGCTCGTTTATGTCGCGAACAGGGAGCAGAGAAGATCTTGATCGGGCGCGGGAGTTGTTCGAATCTGTAACGCGGCAGGATGTCGACTTTGCGCCGGGCTGGAGTGGCCTTGGCATCACGCACCTGCAATATGCGTCGCATGGACTGGGCGGGCAGATGCATGTGTTGGAAGCTCGGCGAGCGTTTGATAAGGCGCTGGCGCTCGATCCGGTGTCGGTGGAATCGAATCTGTACCGGGTCTATATGTTGCTGTCGCGGGGAGAGAAAGAGTCTGCGCGCCACGGCATTGAATCGCTGCTGCGTTCGGCGCCGAATGACTGGAACGTCCACCTCGTCGCTGGGCAGACGTTGCGGATCGACGGCATGTACAACGAGGCGCTGGAGCAGTTTAATATTGCGCTGCGCCTGAATCCGTCGAATGCGGCGTTGATCTACAACAACCGGGCGCGGGTGTATCAGTATCAGAACCAGCTCGAGCTAGCTGCCGACGAACTGGAAAAGGGCTTGACGCTGGAACCGAAGCAGCCGCTGCTTCGCATCTCGCTGGGCTATCAGCAGATGCGGGAGGGTGATCTCGGCAAGGCAATTGAAACGCTGGAAGCC
>JAYVZU010000632.1:0-8703 GCA_043783075.1 Rhodanobacteraceae bacterium | reverse complement strand
GGCGATGCAGAGATCATCGTCGCCGGCGGCATGGAGTCCATGTCCAACGCGCCGTACCTGCTGCCTGGCGCACGCCGAGGCTACAAGATGGGCGACGCCAAGGCCGTCGACTCCATGGTCAAGGACGGCCTGTGGTGCGCCTGCGACGACCAGCACATGGGCATGACCGGCGAACTCGTCGCCGAGAAGCACCACATCACGCGCGAGCAGCAGGACGCCTACGCGCTCGAGTCCCATCGCCGTGCCGCAGCAGCATGGCGCGAAGGCCGCTTCGCCGCCGAAGTCATGAAGATCGAAGTTCCCAGCCGCAAGGGCACCATCATCTTCGATAGAGACGAGAGCGTCCGCGAAGACGCCTCGATGGAAGCTCTTGCCGCGCTGAAGCCAGCCTTCAAAAAAGACGGCACCGTCACGGCAGGCAACGCCCCCGGCGTCAACGACGCAGCCGCCGCGCTGGTCCTCATGTCCGCCGAGAAAGCCGCAGCACTCGGCCTGACCCCGATGGTCACGATCAAGGCGCAGGCGATGAGTGGAGTCGCGCCAAAGTGGGTGATGCTTGCCCCGGTGCTCGGCGTCCAGCGCGTCCTCGCAAAAGCCGGATGGACCCCCGACGACGTCGACCTCTACGAACTCAACGAAGCCTTCAGCGTCCAGGCTCTCGGAGTAACCAACGAACTCGGGCTCTCACTAGCCAAGGTCAACGTCAATGGTGGCGCAGTAGCCATCGGCCACCCGATCGGAGCCAGTGGCGCAAGGGTACTCGTCACGCTCATCCACGAGATGATGCGGAGAGATGCGAAGAAGGGTGTCGCGGCGTTGTGTCTGGGAGGAGGGAACTCAGTTGCGCTGGCGGTGCAGCGGAATTAGATCCACTCCAAGGCTTGAGTAGCTAGCTGCTCGCTGTTACGCTTGTGTTCCTATGAGCCTTCAGATCGTCCCGACCTATGACAGTTTCTTAAATCCTGTTCTCCACGCTCTTCAAGCACTCGGAGGGTCCGGGTCAATTCAAGAGATTTACGACAAGGTTGTTGAGCAGCAGCGCCTGTCCGAAGATGTCCTCGTCATCGTTCACGAACCCGAAAAGGGCACCCAGAGCGAAGTTGCTTACCGTCTCGCTTGGGCTCGCACGTATCTCAAGAAATTTGGTCTGATGGAGAACTCCAGCCGAGGTGTCTGGTCCCTCACTGCGAAGGCTCATGGCCTCAAGGAGATCGATCCGCGCGAAGTCAAGAGAGCAGTTCGAGCACAATCCAGGCAAACCAATGGCAAGGTCGAGTCCGAGAAGGTGATATCCGAAGAGGTAAATGCTGAGGAAGAGTGGAGCCAAAAGCTTTATCAAGTTCTCACTCAGAAACTAGATCCCTCGGCTTTCGAGCGCCTCGTGCAACGGATTCTTAGAGAGTCTGGTTTTACGCAGGTTGAGGTAACGGGAAGAACTGGAGATGGTGGAATAGACGGAAAGGGAATTGCTAGGGTGCACGGCCTTCTTAGTTTTCACGTGCTGTTTCAATGCAAGCGGTATCGGGGATCAGTTGGGCCATCAGAAATTCGGGACTTCCGAGGGGCAATGGTCGGTCGATCCGATAAAGGCCTCTTTATCACCACAGGTACTTTCACTCCTGCTGCGGTGAAAGAAGCGACGCGAGATGGTGCCCCTGCAATCGATTTGATTGACGGGAATGATTTAGGTAACAAACTAAAAGAGTTGAAACTCGGCGTGACAACTACCACTGTGGAAGTTGTCAGTGTCGACACCACTTGGTTCGAGACAATCTAGTAAACGCTGGTTGTGCGCGTTAGCACTCAATAATATTCAAAGCCAACCCAGCCAAACTAGTCTCTTTATAACGCGACTGCATATCCATCCCCGTCCGATACATCGTCTCGATCACCTGATCCAGCGATAGCTTGTGACCTTCGGTCTCGTGCATCGCCATGCGACATGCGTTGACGGCCTTCACCGCGCCCATCGCATTGCGTTCGATACACGGTATCTGCACCAGTCCGCCGATTGGGTCGCAGGTCATGCCGAGGTTGTGTTCCATGGCGATCTCCGCTGCGTGTTCGATCTGTGCGTTGGTCCCGTTCAGCGCGGCGACAAGTCCGCCGGCAGCCATCGAGCAAGCCACCCCCACCTCGCCCTGGCACCCGACTTCCGCGCCGGAGATCGACGCATTTTCTTTGTACAGAATTCCAATCGCAGCAGCGGTAAGAAAGTACCGCAGCAACCCAGCGGTCTTCTCCGCGTCGCTTAGAGACGTATCGATAAACCGCATGTAGTAGTGCGCGATCGCCGGGATCACACCGGCCGCACCGTTCGTCGGTGCCGTTACGACCCGCCCACCCGAAGCATTCTCCTCATTCACCGCAATCGCAAACAGCGACACCCAATCCAGCGGAGCCAGTGGGTCGCGTGGCTTGCCCGAGTCATCCAGAGCCTTGATGCGCTGATGCAGACGCGGTGCACGCCGCCGCACATTCAGCCCACCGGGCAGGATCCCCTCGGTAGCGATGCCACGCTCCGTACAACTCTGCATCGCAGCCCAGATGGCAAGAATGCTCGCCTGCACCGGGCCATTGCCTACATTCGCGGTAGCAACTGGACGAACAATATTCTCATCGCTCAACAACGCAACTTCGTTCGCGAGTACCAACTCCGCAATCGTCAGCTTGTTCGTCTCTGCGACCGCAAGTAGCTCTTCCGCGCTGGAGAATGGGAAGGGAACGGATCGCGGCGCAACGACCTTCTCCCGCGGGTCCGGAGCAAGCTCGGCAGCCGACAGGATGAACCCGCCGCCAACCGAATAGAAGACTTCTTGCCCAAACACAGCCTCACCGGCAAAGGCCGTAAATCTCATGCCGTTAGGGTGCGACGTGGCGGCCTCCGCACCAGGCGGATACATCTGATCGCGCTGGAACAGAAGGTCCGTATCCTCGTGGAATGCCACTGCCAAACTGCCAGCTAACTCAATCGTGGTCGTCGAACGGATCGCAGCAATGATCGCATCGATCCGCGCCGGATCAATGGAATCCGGCGCGTGTCCGCTCAGGCCCAACAGTACGGCGCGGTCCGTTCCGTGGCCGATCCCCGTATGCGCAAGCGACCCATATAACTCAATGACGATGCGAGTGGTTGCACTGAAATCGTCCGCTAACTTCAACTCGCGGACGAACCGGAGCGCAGCACGCATCGGCCCCACGGTGTGGGAACTTGAGGGACCGATGCCAATCTTGAACAGTTCGAAGAGGCTCGTATTCATGTGGCCTTAGTGGGTTCGGGTATGAGATATAGTCTCACCCTCCACCGGGCTGCCTGAAACTGCCCCTGTACTGATGAGGTACGCCGCAGCCGCCGTCAGGCGCACGGGAGGCTTGGAGTCGTCGAAGACCTTGCCCAACGCAGCCGGTACATCTTTGTCGTGATACCGAGCCAACGCCTTGCAGGCAGCCGCTCGTACACCCAGATCTTTGTCGTCCATCGCGTCAATCAACTGTGCGCGAATAGGCGCGGTGTGGTTCTGGGCGATCGCCTCAATGGCAGAGATACGGGCCGTGTCGCCACCATTCTTGTGCAGATACTCCCATGCGGTCAGCCCAATACCGAACGGTCCAAGAAAGTAGTATGCGCCTTGTGTCGCGCCGTATTTTGCCATAGCCGCTGGGTCGTGCAACTGTTTGTTGATCGAGTGCTTCGTGCCGTGCATCATTCCGGCAGAAGTCTTGCGGTCGCCGTCCACGATAGCCTTCAACACATCCTCGCCAGAGCGGTCGTGCATCTTCCAAAGCGTCAGCGCCGCGATGAACGCCACAGCAGGCTCCTTATCGTCGAGCAGGGTTCGCAACCCAGTGGTTACATTCGGCGATTTCGTCTGTCCTGCCGCCAGCGCCGCAGCAACTCGAACATCCACGTCCGTGTCCTTCATTGCATCCTTGATAAGCGCCAGGGACCGCGTGTTCCCGCCCATAGTCCCCAGCGCTGCGAGCGCCTGCACCCGCGTCTCCGCATGATTGTCCTGGGCTGCAGTCGTCAACATCGTCCAGGCCTTGTCCCGAAGCTCCGCAGGCGACTTTGCCTTCGCCGGTTCTCCCACAACTTGGGCATCGGGGTTCGGCTTTGGAGAAGCAGGATCCTGACCCCAAACCTGCACCGCACCCAGCAGGAGCGCGATCGCAGCTAGAGCCGAAATCGACTGACAGAGGTTGCGACGAAGAAGAGTTGCAGCAGAGAGAAATCGAGTCGACATGGTTGATCTATCCTTTGGATGTGGCCGCTTGGTGAATTGCTTGTCCAGTCCTGGATGCTATACTCCGAGAAATTCCAGCCTCGCTCGCAGAATCAGGCAACCATGCTTTTCAAGGCTCTTAGCGCAGCCGTCTACGGTATAGATGCGCATATCATCGACGTCGAAGTGGATTATTCCGGCGTCGTACTCGAAAAACCCGAGTTCAACACCGTCGGCCTCCCCGACGCCGCCGTCCGTGAGAGCCGGGATCGCGTCCGATCCGCCATTCGCAACTGTGGCTTCGACATTCCGCCCACCCGAATCACAATCAATCTGGCCCCGGCTGACCTCAAAAAGGAAGGCTCCGGCTTCGACCTTCCCATCGCCATCGGTATCCTGGGTGCGTATGGTGCGCTGCACGTCAAGGACATCTCAGACTTCGTTCTGGTGGGCGAACTCGGCCTTGACGGAACCCTGCGCTCGGTCCACGGCATGTTGCCCATCGCTATTGCCGCCAGAGCACGTGGGATCAAGAACCTCATCATCCCCGCCGACAACGCTCGCGAGGCAGCGGTCGTCGATGGAGTGAACGTCTATTCTGTCAAAAATCTCCTGGAGGTCCGCGACCTGTTGAACGCCGTTGCGTTCGGCAGCCTGACCGTTCAGCCACTCAAGGTGGAAGTCAAAGATCTGCTGAACGAGATGCAGCACTTTCAGCACGACTTCAAGGACGTTCGCGGGCAGCACGTCGCCAAGCGAGCCCTCGAAGTCGCAGCCGCCGGCGGACACAACATCCTCATGATCGGGCCGCCCGGCTCCGGCAAGACCATGCTCGCCAAGAGGCTGCCATCCATCTTGTCGCCTTTGAGTTTTGAGGAAGCGCTGGAGACAACGAAGATCCACTCCGTCGCCGGCGTCCTGAACGCTGACGAGGGCCTGGTGACCCATCGGCCGTTCCGCTCGCCCCATCACACCATCTCCGACGCCGGCCTGATCGGCGGTGGAGCCGTCCCCAGACCCGGCGAAGTGTCGCTCGCGCACAACGGTCTGCTCTTCCTGGACGAGCTTCCGGAGTTCCCGCGCAATGTTCTGGAGGTACTCCGTCAGCCGCTGGAAGACGGAAATGTCACCATCGCCCGTGCCGCGATGAGCCTCAGCTTCCCCGCGCGCTTCATGCTCGCCGCCGCCATGAATCCGTGTCCCTGTGGCTACTTCAACGACAAGAGCCGCGACTGTAGCTGCACCCCGCCCATGATCCAGCGCTACGTCTCCAAGGTCTCTGGACCCCTGCTCGACCGCATCGACATCCACATTGAGGTGCCGGCGGTTCAGTACAAGGAACTTCGCAGTGGGACCTCGGCGGAGGGGTCGGCCGAGATTCGCAACCGTGTCCTCGCTGCGCGCGACCACCAACACGCCCGGTTCACCATGGTTGGTACCGCCGAGGTTCGGACGCGTCCCACCGGCCGCAGCGCCTCGCAGGCCGTCTACTCGAACGCTCAGATGACGACACAGCAGATTCGGCTCTACTGCGAGCTATCCAGCGATGCGGAACGCATTCTGGAGCGCGCCATGCAGCAACAGGGGCTCAGCGCCCGCGCTCACGACAGAATTCTGAAGGTGGCGCGGACAATTGCAGATTTGGAAGCCGCTGCAGATATTCAGGTTAAGCACATCGCGGAGGCCATCCAGTACCGAACACTTGATCGCAGTTATTGGTCCTAAGCTCCGTTTTCTGTTGCGCTTGCGCAAGTAGATGTGGGGATGTCCTATGTTGGCACACTCGAAGTAATATCCCTTTTTTTGTACATCAATATCCGGCCACTCCAAAAATAAGTATTGACGTACAGCCTCTAACCGGATATTTTTCATGAGGGTCGTCTATTTCGTCTCTCCAAACGATCACACGCTTTCCACCCCGGATTGGAGCATGTCTCCATGACTGGGTTGTTTTGTGTCGTGCCCGCTTAAACAGTGAAATTCAGCTGGAGTCGGTTCGAGAGATTAGAAAGATGGCCTGCCTGGCATCCCGCACACGTTTACTGCATCCAATGGAAGGCAAGCCTCTCAGTCGACAGTCTTCCGACGGGCGCACGAATCTTCGAATGACATCGCTCCGTTTAGGTTAAACCGCTTACTTCCGCATGTTACCGACGACGGGCAAGGACACCAGGCCTGTATCCAGATGCACTCGGCGCGCACCAGACGCTGCCGCAAGAGATAGAAAAGGAGAACCACCATGCGCTCAGATCTCATCTTTGGAGCACTTACGCACGTTACGAATCGCTATCAGCTGTGCCAGTTGGCCGCCAAGGCGACCCGCAAGCTGCACAAGCCGAACACCCGGCTGCAGGATACGACCAACGAAGTTCTCGACCGTTTCAAGGACACCGTCCCGATGGACGACGGCGTCGAGCCGACCGTTGAAAAGATTCATGCTGGCGACCAGCGGGAACGCCGCGCGGCTTAGCTGCGCGGCTGTACCACCTAAGATTCCTCCCACTATTTCCACAGAATTGGCCTAAATCAAGAGACTTCCAAACCATCCGCAATTGATGTAGAGTTCTCCGCAGTACCCCCCCGCACAAAAGAAATTTCTCACTCCTTCCCGGCCTCCGCACGACCCCTGCTGTCACGCAGATCCCGCCTGTGAGTACCATCCCGCAAAACCTCACCCCCAGAGATGACACAAACCATGACAATTTCAGAGTTGAAAGAACACAATATCGCTGAGCTCAGCAAGCTCGCACGCGGTCTTGACATTGCAGGCACCAGCGGCCTGCGCAAACAGGATTTGATCTTCAAGATCCTTCAGGCTCAGAGCGAAAAAGAGGGCCACATCTTCGCCGAGGGCGTCCTCGAAATCCTGCCCGACGGATACGGATTCTTGCGCTCGCCGGACTACAACTACCTGCCCGGCCCAGACGATATCTACGTCTCGCCCTCCCAGATTCGCAAGTTTGACCTCAAAACCGGCGACACCATCTCCGGCAACGTGCGTTCGCCGCACGAGGGCGAAAAGTACTTCGCGCTCGTGAAAATCGAAGCCATCAACTTTGAGTCGCCCGAAGAGACACGCAACAAGATCCTCTTCGACAACCTGACCCCGCTCTACGCGCAGGAACGCATCAAGATGGAGACCGTCCGCGAGCACATCTCTGGCCGCGTCATGGACCTCCTCACCCCGGTAGGCAAGGGCCAGCGTGGTCTCATCGTCGCTCCCCCGCGCACCGGTAAGACGATGCTGCTGCAGTCCATCGCCAACTCGATCACCGCCAATCATCCGGAAGTCGTGCTGATCGTTCTGCTGATCGACGAGCGTCCGGAAGAAGTCACCGACATGCAGCGCAGCGTCCGCGGCGAAGTCATCTCGTCCACCTTCGACGAGCCCGCCGCCCGCCACGTACAGGTCGCCGAGATGGTTATCGAGAAGGCCAAGCGCCTCGTCGAGCACAAGCGCGACGTCGTCATCTTGCTCGATTCCATCACCCGTCTCGCCCGCGCCTACAACACGATCGTGCCGCCGTCGGGCAAGGTTCTGTCAGGCGGTGTGGACTCCAACGCGCTGCAGCGTCCGAAGCGGTTCTTCGGTGCGGCTCGTAACATTGAAGAGGGCGGCTCGCTCACCATCATTGCAACGGCTCTCGTAGACACCGGCTCCCGCATGGACGAGGTCATCTTCGAAGAGTTCAAGGGTACCGGCAACATGGAAGTCATTCTCGATCGCAAACTGGTCGACAAGCGCGTCTTCCCCGCGATCGACATCCAGCGCTCGGGCACGCGTAAGGAAGAACTGCTGATCCCGAAGGATGACCTGCAGCGCACCTGGATTCTGCGCAAGGTTCTGAATCCGTTGTCGCCCGTCGAAGCCATGGAGCTCCTCACGGACCGCCTAGCCAAGACCCGCAACAATCAGGAATTCCTGCACAGCATGAGCTCCAACTAAACCGTACACAACAAAGACGGCGCGGATAAGAAAGATAAAGAACGGATGAGATCGGATGGCTTCTATAGCCTCATCCGTCCTATCCGTTCTTTATCCATTTAATCCGTGCCGTCTTTGTTGTTGCTTTAATAACCGTTCGACAGCAAATATTCTTCCGTAACCGCCCATGTGTCCGCATCATCGGGTAACGCTGCCTGCTTTTCCGCATACTTCGCCAGCACATCCACTTCGATGTTAATCGGGCTGCCTGGACGGAGCGTATGCACCGTCGTCACCGCATAAGTGTGCGGAATAATCGCAATCGAAACCACGTCGCCAATGATGCCAGCGACCGTCAACGATATCCCATCGACCGTAATCGACCCCTGCGGCGCAACATACTTGCTCAGCGCCGAAGGAATGCAAAGGCGCAGACGCCAATCCGTCGTCGCCTCATCGTCCGGATTCACAGGCTCCACTGCAATCAGGGTTGCCACTCCATCCACATGTCCCTGCACGACGTGCCCCCCCATCGGCGAGCCTGAAGGCGTGGGT